>NZ_JBFAYF010000050.1:0-70279 GCF_040681165.1 Actinoplanes sp. NPDC051851
CCTCAACGCCTTCGACCTTGCCTTCGAAGGACGCCTCACCACAGGCCGTAACTGACCTTCAAAAAATCGAGTTACACCGTTTTCTTGACACTCCCGGATCTCGCTCAACCGGCATCACCGGGTGATCCGGGTGATCCGGATGAGCCGGGCGAGCCGGTCCAACGGGGCGAGCTGGTCGAGCAAGGCGAGCTGGTTCAGCAAGGCGAGCTGGTCCGGTCGGGCGAGCCGGTCCAGGCGGCAACCCGCCGTTCCACCGCGGCGGTCAGGCGGGCGGTGATGACGGGAGGGCCGACGTCCGGGATCAGGTGAGGGTGAACGCGGCCATCATGGCCATGTCCTCGTGTTCCAGGTTGTGACAGTGCAGGACATAGCGGCCCGGGTAGGGGCCGAAGTGGACGCGAGTCGTGACCTCCTCGGCGGGGCGCAGGTCGATGGTGTCCCGGGGGCCGAGATCTAAGGGTGAGGGCGCGCCGAGGCCGCGGGAGACGACCTCGAACTGGGCCGCGTGGACATGGATCGGGTGGTGAAAATCGGACATCAGGCGCCAGGTCTCGGTGGTGCCATGGCGTGGGGAGGCGATCGGGGTGCCGGGGGAGAAGGGCAGGCCGTTGATGTTCCACGAGCCGTTGTCGCGCTGGAAGTGGAACGTACGCGTGACGGCCGTCGGCGTGGCCGGGGGTGACGCGGTGGGGAAGTGGTCGGGAACGCGGGTCGTGTCGGCGATCCGGGTGGCCACCTCGAAACGCATGACCTGCGACGTGGGTCCGGAGTCGAAGAGGTTGTGGAGGAACACATGCTGGCCGTCGGGGTAGTGGGCGAAGTCGACGATCACGTCGCAGCGCTGGCCGGGAGCGAGGTCGATGTGGTCGTGTGGTGTCGGAGTGGGGAGGAGACCGCCGTCGGTGCCGATCTGGAGGAGCGGCCTGGCGGGGTCGAGCGCCAGACGGTACCGGCGGGCGTTCGAGGCGTTGAGCAGGCGAAGCCGATGACGGGCCCGGGGTATGGTCGCAGTTGGCCACGCGGCGCCGTTGACCAGGATCACGTCACCGAGGACGCCGGCGTGGTAGTCGCCGGTGACGCCGGGCGTGTGCAGCAGCGTCGGGTCGATGCTCGGGTACAGCAGGGAGCCGTCGGCATCGAAGGAGCGGTCGGCGATCATCAGTGGGATGTCCCGGTCGCCGGTGGGCAGACCGGTCTCGGTGGCGTCCCGGACGATGTGGAAACCGGCCAGGCCGCGCCAGACCGCCGGTGCGGTGAAGTCCATCCGGTGGTCGTGGTACCAGAGTGTCGCGGCGGGCTGGTTCATCGGGTACGTGTAGTCGCGCGTGCCGACGGCGACGGCACCCGCACTGTGCCCACCCGCGTCGTGGACGTGGCCGGGCGACGACGAAACCGGCCCGGATGGTGGGAGGGCCCGGCCGCCGGGCGGGTAGAGCAGGTCGGTGGGGAAGCCGTCCGATTCGGCCGGGGTCAGGCCGCCGTGCAGGTGGACGGCGACCGGGACCGGCAGCTCGTTGCGGTGCCGGACGACGACGGGGCGCCCGCTGGTGGCCACGATGGTCGGGCCCGGGAACATGCCGTCGTACCCCCAGATCGGGGTTGCGATCCCGGGAAGGATCTCGGCGGTGCCGGGGCGTTGGGTGATCTCGTAGTGGTCGCCGGTGGCGTCGCTGCGGACCGGAGTGAGGATCGGTGGGATCGGCAGCGGCCGGATGAACGGGTCGGGGAGCCGGCGGCGGCTCGGCAGGAGTACGCCGGTGGACTCGGAGCCCCGGATACCGGTCAGCAGGGGTACCCCGATCGCTGCCGCGGCGCCGGTGCCACCGAGCACCCGAAGAAAGGAACGACGATTCATGGCACGCCCGCCGAGTCCTGAGAACGGGCGGGCGAGGGGTCGATGCCCGCGGCGTGGGTGGCGACGGGACCGGCGGCTGGGTCGAGGCGCCACGCGCGGATGGCCAAGCCGATCGACAGGCCGATGATGGCGACCCCGAGGGGGATGTGCAGGGTGAGCAGGCGGGCGAAGCCGATCGCGATCTGGGCCGCGATCAGGGCGAAGAGCACGAGTGATCCGGCCAGCGGCCAGAGCGGCCCGCGGCCGGGACGCCAGAGCAGCAGCCCGGACAGGGCCGCTGCCAGCACCGTGATCCCGGCGACGGTGGCGTTCGCGCGGTGAGTGTGCAGGGCGGGATAGCTACCGGCGAGGAACTGGCCGGCGAAGACCGCCTGATCGAAGAGGAGGACGGCGGCGGTGCTCATCACGAGGCGGAAGAGCCAGAGGAGGCGGCGAGCGGTCATACCGGCGCGGAACGGCCGGCGGCGGCAAGCGATCACGTCAGGAGGTTAGCAAGAAGTTCTCTGATGAGAAAGTCTCGAATGAGAGGATCTTGTTTGGTTCTAGAATCGGGTACGTGAGTGATGCCGTGACCCTGGGGTTGCAGATCGGTCCGCTGCTGGCCCGTGCCCACCACCGTGCGGCCCGCGCCTTCGCCGAGGCCCTGGTGCCGATCGGGATCGACGGGCGGATCTTCGGCGTGCTGTCCACGGTGGATCGGCTCGGGCCGTCGACGCAGGCCCGGCTCTCCGCCGAGCTCGGGGCGGACAAGTCGAACATGCTGCGCACGGTCGACGAGCTGGAACGGCGCGGCTTCGTCGAACGCCGGGCGGTGCCGGGCGACCGCCGGGCGCGGACGATCGCCCTGACCCCGGCGGGCCAGGAGTGCCTGGCCACGGCGCAGACGGTGGCGCGCGAGGTCGCCGGGCACCTGTTCGGCGACATGGACCCGGCACAGTTGACCGTGCTGCGCGACGCCCTGAAGGGTTTCGTCCTCACCTGACCGTGTTGTGCGACGCCCTGAAGGGCTTCGTCCTCACCTGACGGATAGGAGAACACGCGGCAGTCACCGAGCGGAGCGCGACCGCGAGCCCTCCGGGGACTTGACCCCGGACGTGCGGCGTGACCGTGGCTCTTCAGGCGGCCAGGGACGGGTCCTGACGCAGTACCGAGAGGTGCAGGCGGCGCAGTGCGGGACCGGGCTCGGCGCCGAACATCTCCGCCAGGCGATTCCGGATCCGGCCGTACTGTTGTAGGGCCTCGGCCGACCGCCCGGAGCGGTAAAGAGCCCGGATCAGCAACTCCCACGCAGACTCGCGCAGCGGATGGTCGACGGTCAACTCGCGCGCCTCGGCCGTCGCGGCCTGCGGCTCCCCGAGCGCCAGCAGGATCTCCACGTGCAGCTCGGCCGCCGCCACCCGGCACTCCTGCAGCCGCGCCGCCGCCGCGCGCGCGAAACCGAGAGCCGCCGCGTCCTCGAAGGGCTTACCCCGCCACAGATCAAGAGCGGGTTCCAGTACGCCCCGGGCCCGGGCATGGTCGCCCTCCGCCGCGAGCCGCCGTGCCCGCCGCGCGGCCGTCTCGAACCGTACGGTCGTGCACGCCTCCGGCTCGGCCAGAAGCGTGTACCCCGAACCGTCCCGGACCAGCGTGGCCCGCCCGCCGAGCACCGCGCGTAGCCGGGAGATGTGTGCGTGCAGCGCCGAGGTCGCCCCGCCCGGCGCGTCGGCACCCCAGAGGTCGGCGAGCAGGCGATCCCGGCACACCGGCACGCCCCCGGCGACCAGCAGCCGCACCAGGACCAGCCGTCGCTGCGGCGGTCCGAGTTCGATCGTCGCGTCCCCACGGCGTACCCGAAGAGGTCCTAAAGCGTCGAACTCCAGTTCTCCCATCACACAGGATGATCGAACAGCCCACCTATCAACATCACATCAACACCGCATCAACGGGCCGGTCGATATCGAGGACTGGCTATCATCATCGGTCACGGAAGTGATCGGTCTGCGTGGAACGGGGCGCCATGGCAGCGGAGTTCAAACCACCGGTCTTCCCCGGTGTCCACGAATTGCTCAAGCTGGTGCTCACGCTCCGGAGGCGGCCGCCGTTCCTGCCCCGCGTCTCCGACATGGCGGTGCACGGCGACATCCCGCTGCCGCTGATCCGGCTGGCCGGGCCGACGGCGTCCGTGCACGGCTTCCTGCGCGGGCTGGGCGGCGTGCTCGAGACGGCGGAACCGCGTACGCCCTATGTGCTCCTGGACGCCGAGGCGGTGGACGCCGCCGCACCCGTCTCGACCGAGCCACCCCGGCTGGAGCTGCTCGAACAGCTCTGCCGGCGGTTGCAGCAGGACCGGTTCGCCAACCGGCCGAACAGCTTCCGGCGGTACCGGCTGGCCAAGTGGCTCACCCGGCAGACGCTCACCGAGTCCGGCAAACGCGATCCGCAGGCGGAGATCGTCGGGCGGCTGCGGCAGTGGCGCGGCGAGTCACCGTCGACGCTGGAGGCAGCGCAGACCCCGGTCTCGGCGCAGAGCAACGGCACCCTGGCCACGCTCGGGCTCTCCGGTCTGCTCTGGCTGTTCCGGCTGCTGCTCCTCAAGTGGTTCGGGCGCCGGTCGTACGGGATCGTCCCGGAGGCCCGCTGGTTCATGCGGCGGCAGACGTACATGGTGCCGCAGCACTCGTCGGACTTCTTCGGGTTCGCGGAGCGGCTCACCGCCGGGCGCCTCGACGAGCAGAACACCGGTCAGCTGCACAAACTCCTGGTCCACGCGTTCCTGGAGGATCTGCGGGAGGCGTACCGGCGACGGCGGCTCTCGGTGCTGCCCCGGCGGCGGGGCTGGCGGCGGACCGCGTACATCCCGGTGCTGATCGACCACGCCACCGAGGGGAACGGTGGGCTCGCGCTGCTGCGGCTGATCAACGACGTACGCAACGAGACCGGCACGCTCGATCCTCTGCTCGTGGTGGCGGGCTGCTGGGACGCCGTCGCCGATCCGGCCGAGGTGCCGCCCTACGCCGCGGCGAGCAGCACCGCCTACAACACCTGGCGGCGGGAGCTGCCCGTCCAGCGGCAGAAGCTCGCCGCCGACGCCCGGTTCCTCACCATCCACCTGCCCGAGCCGATGACCCCGGCGCAGATCGCCACCACCTCCGGCGACGACCCGGACGCCTGGGCCGACCTGGACCTGGACCCGGGCCGGCCGTCCCCGCTGGCCCGGCGGGGTGTGCTGGAGCTGATCCTGGTGGCCTGCCTGGTGGTGGTCGCCGCGCCGCCGGCCCTGCGCCTGCGCGACTACTGGCAGGCGGGCTGCTCCTACCTGACCGCCAAGGCCGCACCCGGTATCGCCGTGCGCCTGGCCACCATCGCCGGTGACGAGCAGTGCGTGGGCTACAGCGACAACGACGGCCAGATCTTCGGTACGGACGACCGGCTGACCGCCGCGCAACGGGAGATCTTCCGGCTGAACGCCCAGGCCGCCGGCCTGCACGACGGGCAGCCGACCCGTCCGCTGATCAGCGTCGTCTACTTCGCCGGTCTCACCCACGCGGGCGCGGACCTGGAGACCGACAGCGCCATCGCCGAGGAGCTGATCGGTCTCGCCATCGTTCAGCGCCAGCAGAACCTCTCGGTGATCGGCGAGAACGAGCCGCTGCTCCGGGTGATCATCGCGAACGGCGGCCGCGGGATGGCCGCCGCCGACAGCGTCACCCGGGACATGCTGATCCCGCTCGCCGGCCGGGACCCGAGCATCAAGGCGGTGGTCGGGATGGACCGTACCGTCCAGCAGACCCGGCAGGCGATCGCCGATCTGGGCCGGGCCGCGATCCCGACGATCGCCACCACGCTGACCGGTTCCGGCCTGGCCGACGCGTCCAAGTTCTACTTCCAGATGGTCGCCGGGAATCCGCAGCAGGGCGACCTGATCGCGGGCTATCTCCGGTACCTGACGACGGTCAAGCGGCTCACCATCGTCCGTCCGGCACCGGCGGCCCAGCGCGACGACTACGTGGAGACGCTGGTCGACGAGGTGACCCGGGCGGCGCGCGAGGTCGTGCCGGTCGAGGTGGTGACGCTGCCCGCCGAGGCGGCCCTGAAGCCGTGCACCAGTCCCGCGCCGGCCGCCCGGGGCACCGGACGGATGTACTTCTACGCCGGACGGGAGACCGGGTACGCGAGTTTCCTGCGTACGATCAAGGAGGATTGTGCGGTCGGCGAGCTGCCGCTGATCGTCGCGGATGACGCGATCACCCGGATGGTCGCCCAGCCCGCGTTCCGCCAGCAGAGCTACGTGGCCGGGATGGACCTGGACTACGTGGCGCTCGGCAGCCTGGTCGTCCTGGCCGGGAACAGCTGCACTCACCAGCGGACGCCCGCTCCGCCGCTGGACCACAAGAGCCGGCTGATCGAGTTCTGCGCCGGGTACTACGACCTGATCCACGACACGTCGTCCGAGCTGTCCGGCGAGGAGTGGGGAGTGCCCGCCTATCCGGCCGAGCGCACCGGGGTCGCGTACGACGCGGCGGACCTGGTGATCACGGCGGCTCGTCAGGCGGGGCCGGCGCCGTGGAATCGCGCCTGGCTGGCCCAGTTGTTCCGGGACGAGCAGTTCGCGTACGTCGGCGCCAGCGGGCGGATCTCGTTCGCGGCGTCCCGGGTCGGGGAGAGGCGCAATGTCGCGGTGTTGAGCCTGCCCACTCCGGAGAACGCCGAGGCGGCGGCCGCGGCGGTGCCACGGTGTCTGTTCTTGATCGGCGAGCTGTACGGCGGGGAGGACGCCACGCCCCAGACGAGCAACGGTTGCCCACGCGCCGATTGATCCACGCTGATGCATTGCCCCGGTGGGTGCCGCGGTCGATCGAGTACGCGGCCTCGGTGCCCCGCCCCCGGTGACACCCGTACGCGCCAGCCGACCTTCTCGTGGCTGGCGCAGCACTCCGTCCGCATCGAGCGCCGGCCGGGTGTCGAGGCGGCCGCCGGGAGCCGGTGCGGCGCGGTCCGGGTGCAGGGTGGTCCGGGTGCGCCGGGAGCCGGTGCGGCGCGGTCCGGGCCGTCCATCCCTATTTCTTGGAGAACTTCTGGTTGTTGGTGCCCTCGCAGGTCCAGAGCTGCAGGCGGGTGCCGTTCGCGGTGGCCTCGTCCTTGAGGTCGGCGCACTTGCCCGTCGCGGTGTTGACCAGGTCGTGGGACTTGTTCACGATCCACTTCTGGGCCCAGCCGCCGTTGCACGTGGCGACCTGGATCTGGGCGCCGTTGCTGGTGCTGGCGTTCGCGATGTCCATGCAGAGGCCGAGCGAGCGCAGCGTGCCGCCGGTGACCGTCCACTTCTGATTGTTGCTGGTGGCGCAGTCCCAGACCTGCAGCGGGCTGCCGTCGTCGCCGGAGTCCTTGACGTCGACGCAGCGGCCGGAGGAGTGGCTCTGGATCCAGTATGTCGTCGTGGCGGCCGTGGTGGTGGCCGCGGCGGCCGCCTTGGTCGCGGTGGTGGTAGTGGTGGTCGTGGTGGCCGCCCTGGTCGCGGCCGTGGTGGCGGGTACCGCGGCGGGCGCGGTGCCGTTCGGCGCGACGTAGACCGGTGCGGGTGCCTCCACCCGGCCACCCCCGCCGGTGGTCGCGGCGACGGCGGCGGGTGCGGCGGCGGACACGGCGGAACTCGGTCCGGCACTGGGCGCCGCCGAAGCGGACGGCTGCGCGGTGGCCGATGTCGTACTCCGGCTGATCAGGAAGCCGGCGCCGAGCACGCCCACCGCGACCAGACCGGTGACCGCGCCGACCACCAGCAGACGGCGGACCACTCCCGGCTGGTCGCCGTCGGGGGAACCCGACGGGGAGCCGGACGGGGAGCCGACAGAACCGGAGGAGCCGGAGCCGAGCCGGGTGGTGGCGGCGAACGTGGTCGCGAAGCCGGTCAGGCGGGTGGTGCTCGGTGTGTCGCTCACGAATGGATGGTCTCTTTCGCACCGGCGGCCGGATGATGCGTCGGACCGTACAACGTGCCGTCCGGGCGGGCCAGAGAGCGTTTTCACGCCGCCAAGAAGACGACAAGGGCACGACAAGAAACCTTCAACCCCCTATTGAGTACGGCGTACCAGGGTCGTGTGGACCTCCGCACGCCGTGGTGCCGGGAGGGCCGGAACGAGCGCACAAGCGGAGGCACGACATGCCCGTTGAGGTGGACGGACACCCGATTTACGTCGGCGAGGGCCTGGAGGCCGCCGGCTCGTTCCTGAACAGTCAGGCGGAGCTCGCCGCCGAGAAGCTGCACGCGCTCGCCACCCTGCTGGAGCCGCTGCGCGCGGACTGGCGGGAGAGCGTGGCGTCCGAGTACTACGAGGACATGCAGGACGAGTGGAACCTCTCCGCGGTCGGCCTGTTCGGCCCGGACGGGGTGCTCGGCATCATCTCGCAGAAGATGAACGTCGCCTGGCACAACTACTTCGAGGGCGAGACCGCCAACATCGACACCTGGCGACACTGACCGTGCCGACTCCGCTCGACGCCAGGGTCCACCGTGCCCACTGACGAACGGCTCCGGGTCACCGTGATCGGCGCGCGCCGCCGGGCCGACCTGGCGGTGCCCGCCCGCGCGGCGATCGCCGAGTACACCGCGCGGCTGCTCGACCTCTGCGGTACCGAGGAGACCGACGGTGCGCTCCCGCCGGTCTGGTCGCTCGCGCCGGCCGGGGTACGCCCCTACCCGCCGTCCGCCTCGCTGATGGACGCCGGGGTGGGCGACGGCGCGGTGCTCTACCTGCGGGACTTCGCCGCCGGGGACCTGGACGAGCCGACCGTGACCGACATCGTCGAGCTGGTCGAGACCGCGACCCGGGCCCGCCCGGCGTGGACCGCCCGGCTCGGCGCCGCCGTCCTGCTGATCGCCGGGCTGGCCACGCTGGTCGCGGGGCTGGCCGGGTACGCCGCGATCGCCGGCCCGCCGCCGGTGCTGGCCCCGTTCGCGCTGGCCGCCGCGATCGCGTCGGCGCTGCTGGCCCGCCGGGCGACCGCGCGGGACTGGCCGCTGCCCGGGCCGGCGATCACCGCCCTGGCACTGGCCGCCGTCCCGCTGCTCGCCCTGGCCCCGGCGTTCCTGCCGGCCACCCGGGTCGCGCCGGGCACCCTGCTGATCGGGCTCGGCTGCGGTGCGGTCCTCGGCGCGATCACCGCCCGGCTGGTGCTGCCCCGCCTGATCACCACGCTCACCGTCGCGCTCTGCCTGGCCACGCTGACCGTCACGGTCGGCCTGGTCCTCGTGCACGCCGGGCCCGCCGAGGCGGCCGCCGCCGTCGCGCTGGTCGTGCTCGCGCTGCTGGAGTTCGTCCCGCTGCTCTCCGGATACCTGTCCGCCGCGGCGGAGCCGTGGTCCGGCGCGGCCCCGGCGACCCCGGCCACTCCGGCGGAGGAGGTCGACGCGCTGGTCGGGCGTGGCCGCCGGGTGCTCGCCGGGCTCACCGTCCTCTGCGGCGCGGTGCTGGTCGCCTGCGCGGTGCTGCTGGCCGCGTCGGGTGGGCCGTTCGCGGTGGCGCTCGCCGCCGCACTCGGTGCCATCCTGCTGCTGCGCGCGGTCCGGATCACCGTGGTGCCCGCCCGGCTCGCGGTCACCGTGGCCGGTGCCGTCGGGCTGACCGCGGTGCTGCTGCTGGCCGGGCGCGACCTGGCCGGCTGGCTGCGGCTGCCCGGCGCCGCGGCGGCCGCGTTCGGACCGCTCGTGGTGGTCGTGGTGGCGGTCGCACTGGCGGCATCCGGGATGACCGGCGCGTTCCGGGCGGCGGGTGACGCGGCGCTCGACGACGATCCGGCGGATGAGCCGCCCGGCTGGACCGGCACCGTCGCCGGTCTGCTCAGCACCCTCTGCGTACCCCTGGCCCTCGGTGTCTTCGGCGTCGTCGGGGCGCTCTTCGACGCCGGCGCCGGCCTGTGACCCCGTACTCCCGCTGAGAGGCATCCCCATGAGTGAGACCGTTGTCGGCGGCGTCACCTACCACGTCACCCTGGACGTGGTGAACACCGCCGCGGCCAGTACCCGGACCACCGCGAGCGAGATGGCCGAGATCATCGCGGACCTCCGGTCCTACGTGGTCAGCCTGGAGGAGATCTGGGCGGGCGTGGCGTCCGAGCAGTTCCAGATGCTGATGTCGGACTACGACACGTTCGCGCGGATGCTGCAGAACGCGCTCGACGGCATCGCCAGCGGCCTGGAGGGCACCTACCTCAACTACCGCGACACCGAGATCGCGAACCTCAACGAGCTCGAGGTGGTCGACCTCGGCACCCCGCCCGCGCTGTTCGATTGATGAGCACCGCGTTACGGGTCGCCGAGAAGGGCTGGGGCACGCACCGGACCATCGGTGCCGCGCTGCGGATCGCCCCGGCCGGTGGCGTGGTGTCGATCCGGCCCGGCACGTACACCGAGTCCCTGGTGCTGGACCGGGACGTCACGCTGGTGGCCGAGAAGGGCGCGGGCACCGTCGAGCTGCGCGGCGTCGCCGGTCCCGCGGTCCTGGTCACCGGTGGTGCGGTGGGACTGAAAGAGATCACCGTGTCCGGGCCCCACGCCGGGCAGGTCGCGGTGCTGGCCCGCGCCGGGAAGCTCACCCTGGACGACTGCGTGATCGGTTCCGGCCGGGTGGAGGCTACCCACGACGCCGCGGTGAGCCTGCGCGGGACCGTGCTGCGCGACATCGGCAAGGCGGCGCTGCACGCCACCGGGACGGCCACCGTCACGGCGACCGACTGCGTGGTCGAGCGGATCGGCGGGCACGGCCTGATCGTCGCGGACGGTGCGCGGGCGACCGTACGCCAGACCCGGATCCGCACCGTCGACGGCTGTGGGCTGCTGCTCACCGGCGCCGCGTCCGCGCTGGTGGTGAACGCGGACGTGTCCGGCTGCGGTGAGGCGGCGGTGGCGCTCAGCTCGTCGGCCGAGTCGACCCTGCGCGGCTGCCGCCTGCACGACAGCCGTCTGGGGGTGGTGATCGAGGAGCGATCCGCCGAACCGACCAGGCTGGAGAGTTCCGACATCTTCACGATCGAGACCGCCGGGGTACGCGTGGACGGCGCGATCGCCGTGCTGACCGACTGCCAGGTCCGGGAGACCGGTGCCGCCGCCCTGCTCGCCGCCGGTGCCGCCGAGGTGACCGTGGACCGCGGGCGCCTCGTGGACGTCGAGGACAGCGCGATCGCGGCGCTCGGCGGTGCCCGGGTGACCGCGACCGGCACCACGATCGCCCGAGTGCGGGGCAACGGCGTGCACGCCATCGACGACAGCGTGGTGACGCTGACCGATTGCGATCTGACCGGCACCGGGTTCGCCGCGGTCTTCCTCGGCGGGCACGCCCGGGGGGAGCTGCGGGGTAGCCGGATCCGGGAGAGCGCGGAGTCCGGGGTGCGCGTGGCCGACGGCGCGAGCGTGGCGGCGGTCGGGGTGAGCGTGCACGACGCGCGGCTGACCGGGGTGGAGATCGACGGCGGGGACGGGACGCTGCGGGACTGCGTGATCGAGGCGGCCCGGACCGGGGTGCGCGTGGTCACGTCGCACCGGCCGCTGCTCGCCGGGGTGCGGATCGGGCCGGTCACCGGGAACGGTGTCGAGGTCGGGGCGGGTACCGGGGTGCTGGTCCGGGACGGCGAGGTCACCGCGGCCGGGGAGAACGGGGTGCTGCTCGACGCCGGGAGCGAGGCGTGGGTCGACGGGCTGCGGGTCGACGGCGCCCGCGGTGGGGGAGTCGTGGTCGGGGCCGGTGCGCGGCCGCTGTTGCAGGGTCTCACGGTCACCGGGGCCGGGAAGCACGGCGTGCACTTCGGGGAGGGTGCGGGCGGGCGGCTGGCCGGTTCGGAGATCGCCGGGAGCGGGATCGCGGCGCTGCACGTCGGGGCCGGGGCCACCCCGGCGATCACCGGTTGTCTGCTGAGGGACAGCGCCGAGGACATCTCCCTCGCGGTGGGGGCAGAACCGGTCATCACCGAGTGCCACGTCGACGGGGTCGCCACGAGCTCGCTTCCCACGCGGGCGGTGGAGAAGGCTCCGGACGTACGGGAAAAGGACGCGGAGAGTGAGTTGCCCGCCCTGCTGGCGCAGCTCAACGGCCTGATCGGTCTCGACGGGGTGAAGCGGGACGTCACCGCGATGATCGACCTGTCGCGGATGGTCCGGCGGCGTCTCGAAGCCGGACTCGCGGCCCCGCCGGTCAGCCGCCACCTGGTCTTCGCCGGCAATCCGGGCACCGGCAAGACGACCGTGGCCAAGCTGTACGGGCGCATCCTGGCCACGCTGGGGCTGCTCACGAGCGGACACCTGGTCGAGGCGGACCGGGCGGCGCTGGTCGGCGAGTACGTCGGGCACACCGGGCCGCGCACCCAGGCGATCTTCAAGCGGGCGCTCGGCGGCGTGCTCTTCATCGACGAGGCCTACTCGCTGGTGCCGGCCGGGCAGCCGGGCGATTTCGGTCACGAGGCGATCGCCACGCTGGTGAAGCTGATGGAGGAGCACCGCGACGAGGTGGTGGTGATCGCGGCCGGCTACCCGCAGGACATGGGACGGCTGATCGAGTCGAACCCGGGGCTCTCCTCGCGGTTCACCCGGGTGCTCAGCTTCGAGGACTACACCTCGGCCGAGCTGGTGGCGATCGTCGCGGCGCACGCCGAGCAGCACCAGTACCGGCTCGGGCCGGAGACCGAGGCGGCGCTGCTGACGTATTTCGATCAGGTGGAGCGGACGGAGCACTTCGGCAACGGGCGGACCGCGCGGCAGATGTTCCAGCGGATGACCGAGCTGCAGGCGGGCCGGGTCGCCGGGCTGGCCGAGCCGACCACCGACGACCTGACCCTCCTGAGCCGGGAGGATCTGCCATGGGACGTCTAAGCGGCGGGCGGCTCGGGGAACTTCGCGTTGCGGTCGACGTAGGAGTAGGTGGTGCCCGCGATGTTGACCGCCGCGATGAAGGCGCCCGCGGTGTCCAGGGCGTTCGCCACCCCGATCAGCGCGCCCCGCTGGAAGTCGTCCATCTTGTCGGCGAACTCCCGCGCGGTCTCCTGCAGCGGGCTGTCGTCGGTGCGCCAGTACCCCTGCCCGGGCGGCGCGCCCACCGTGGTGGTGTCCACCCAGGTCTCGTCGGTGTCGATCTGGCCGTAGATGGCGCCGCCGGCGATCGCGGTCGCGACCTTGGCCTTCAGATCGGTGTACACGTTCACCCCGCGCTCGGTCGCGGCCAGCATGTCCCGCTCGACGGAGCGCATGCTCAGCGGGTTGGCGACCAGCGCGGTCTGGTTGAGCGGCGTGTCCTCGCCCTGGTGCCCGGTCTCCGCGCCGGAGCCGGTCGGGTCCAGGTTGTACGACGGGATGCCGGCTCCGTTCCAGCCCATCGTGACCGTCGGCACCTGGCCGTCCGTGAAGCTCGGGTCGCTCCCGCCGTCCTCGCCGCCGGACCCGTCGGCCGGGTGCGGGAAATAGCGCGAAGAAATCGGCTCGACCATTGTGGGACACCTCCAGAGAATTGCATGGGTGGTGCCATGGTGGCATGAGAAATCGATTTCGACAAGCCGGGAACAAATGAGATCGGGGTGCCCGAAAAATGGCTGAACAAATGTCTTTCGAGGAATTCCGGGTCGATCTCGCGCAGATGGCCGGGGTGATCGGGCGGGTCAAGGGCGAGGCCGCCGGGATCGAGACGGCGATGGCGGAGATCGCGCGCCAGTTCACCGCGGTGGAGACGGCCTGGATCAGCCCGTCCAGCCTGACCTTCGACGACCTGGCGCACTGGTTCACCACCACGCAGGACGAGGTGAAGAGCGTGCTGGCCGACATGATCAGCCGGCTGAACGCGGCGTACGAGACGTACCAGGAGATGGAACGGGCGGCGCTCGAGAATGTCCAGTAGCCCGGATTACGACATCGTCACCCGCATCGAGGTGCAGGGTGCCGCGATGCAGACCGCCGCGACCGCGCTGAAAACGCAGGCGACCAATGTCGCGGACGGCATCACGGCGATCAACAACGCCTTGGACAGCCTCAAACTCGGCTGGGCCGGCGCGTCGGCGAGCGAGGCCTCCGACTTCATCGACCGCTGGAACGCGACGGCGGTCGCGCTCTTCGGCACCGAGGAGTCGAACGAGGACGAGGAGTTCAACGACGCCGACGGGGTGCTCAACGTGCTCGCGGGCGGCCTCGAGGCGGTCCTCGACGGCTTCAACAAGGCCGAATCCGAGATCACCCGCAATTTCCGGAACCTCTACGCGGGCCTCACCCCGGCCACCGGCGACGACCCGATCGGCGGCGGCACCTCCACGGCCGACCCGGGCTCCGACCCGGTCATCACCACCACTGGCTAGGTCGTGTCTCGTGGATCCCGCGGGGCTGCGGCGTGGCCCAGCCGGCGCCTGACGGCGTCCGGTTAAAGGCCACATACAACACCGGTATGCGGCCTTTAACCGGCCGACGCCAGACACCACCTGGACCGCGCCTCGCACTCGCGCGATCCACGAGACACGACCTAAAGGCGAGACATGGCGAACACGGCATTCCACCGACCGGCGCGGACCCACCCTCCGGTCGTACCCGAGGAGAAGGTGACGCTGGCGACGCCGCCCGCGCGCACCGGGGAGTCCTCCGCCCAGCAGTGGCTCTACCTGCTGCTGCCGCTGCTCAGCAGCGTCAGCATGGGCGCCTACCTGGTCACCTTCGGCCGGATGTGGATGATCGTGCTCGGCGTGGTCTTCGTGGTCGCCTCCACCGCGATCACCTTCATGGTCCGCCGGCAGAACAGCCGTGCCGCCCGGCGCGCCGCCGCCCGCCAGCGTGCCCGGTACCGCGACTACCTGCGGGACCTGCGCGGACAGGCCCGGGCCTCGGCGCGCGCCCAGCGACTCGCCGCGGCGTTCCAGCACCCGTCGATCGAGCGGCTCTGGGGGATCACCCAGAACCGCCGCCGGATCTGGGAGCGCCGGATGACCGATCCGGACTTCCTGCAGCTGCGGGTCGGGCAGGGACGTGCCGGGGCCGCCCTGCACATGCAGGCGGCACCCCGTCAGGACCCGACCGCGGAGTACGACAGGGTCTCGCAGCGCGCCGCCGCCCGGCTGATGGAGGAGTACGCGGTCGTCGGCGGCCAGCCCGCCTGGGTCGCGCTCGGCCGGATCGGCGTGCTCAGCGTGCTCGGCGATCCGCGGCGCGCCCGCGACACGGCGTACAACCTGGTCACCCAGCTCGCGGTGCTGCACGGCCCGGAGGACGTCCGGGTAATGATCTTGGCGGAGAGCGGCGCCTGGGACTGGGCCAAGTGGCTGCCGCACACCGGCGATCCGGACGGCACCGCGCCGATGGTCGCCGAACACCTCGACGGCCTCGTCGACCTGCTGGAACGCTGGATCGAAGCCGCCGCCCGGGTGAAGAGCCCGGACCGGCACCTCGTCGTGGTCCTGGACGGCTACCGCCCCCGGCTGCCGCTGATCGAGGCGCTGATCGACGCGTCCGGGAAGACCAGCGGCGTGCACGTGGTCTGCCTGGTGGCCCGGGAGTCCGAGGAGCCGTCCCGGGTGGACGCCCGGATCCGGCTCGGCGCCGGGACCGCGCTGACCGTGGAGAGCCGGCAGAACGGTGCGGTCAGCGCGGTCACCGACGCGGTCCAGGACCCGGCCGACACGGTGCTCGGCGAGCAGATCGCCCGCGCGCTCGCCCCGCTGCTGCTCACCGCCGAGCGCGAGGAGGTGCTCACCCGCACCTTCGGCCTGCCCGAACTGGTCGGCACCGGTGACCTGGCCGCGCTCGACCCGCCCGCGATGTGGCGCCGCCCCGGCGACCCGAACCTGCTGAGAGTCCCGATCGGCATCACCGGCGAGGGCGCCGACCTGGTCCTCGACCTCAAGGAGTCGGCGCAGGGCGGGGTCGGACCGCACGGCCTCCTGGTGGGTGCCACCGGCTCCGGCAAGAGCGAATTATTGCGTACGCTCGTCGCCTCGCTCGCCCTCACGCACTCGCCCGACGAGATGGGCATGGTCCTGGTCGACTTCAAGGGCGGGGCGACGTTCGCCGGGGTGACCGAGCTACCGCACGTCGCCGGGCTGATCACCAACCTCGCCGACGACCTGACGATGATCGAGCGGATGCGGGTCGCCCTGCACGGCGAGCAGCAGCGCCGCCAGCAGCTGCTCCGCGACGCCGGGAACCTGGACAACGTCCGGGAGTACCAGCTGCGGCGGGCGGCCGGGGCGAACCTGGAGCCGCTGCCGTACCTGATGATCTTCGTGGACGAGTTCGCCGAACTGCTCAGCCAGCAGCCGGACTTCATCCACCTCTTCGTGCAGATCGGGCGCCTCGGCCGCAGCCTCGGCATGCACCTGCTGCTGGCCAGCCAGCGCCTCGACGAGGGGCGGCTGCGCGGGCTCGAATCGCACCTGTCGTACCGGCTCTGCCTGCGCACGTTCAGCGCGGCGGAGAGCCGGGCGGTGATCGGGACCGTGGACGCGTACCGGCTGCCGCCGATCCCCGGGTCGGCGTACTTCACGGTCGGCGAGACGATCTACGAGCGGTTCCGGGTCGCGCACGCCTCCGCGCCGTACCTGCCGCCGAGCCCGGACGTGCCGGTGGCGGCCTTCGCCCCGGTCATCGAGTACGGGCTGCGCACCGCCGAGGACGCCCACCTTCCGGAGGAAACGGAGACCGTCGCCGGGCCGGCCCCCGTCACTGGGCCGGTTCCGGTCGGCGGCCCTACCGCGCTGCAGGTGATCGTGGACCGGATCAAGCCGAGCGGCACCCCGGTCCACCAGGTGTGGCTGCCGCCGCTGCCGCACTACCTGGACCTGGAGCCGATCCTCGGCGAGCTCGCCGACGACCCGGAACGCGGCTACCACGCCACGGACCTGCCCGGCGGGACCCTCTCCTTCCCGATCGGCGTGGTCGACCTGCCCGCGGTCCAGGAGCAGCGCGTGCTGCACCTGCGCCTCGACGACGCCGGTGGGCACGTCGGCCTGATCGGGGCACCCCAGTCCGGCAAGAGCACCCTGCTGCGGACGATGCTGCTCAGCGCGATGGTCACGCACACCCCGGCCGAGCTGCAGTTCGCCGTGATCGACTTCGGTGGCGGGTCGCTCGCCCCGTTCGCCGGTGCCCCGCACATCGCCGGGGTGGCCGGGCGCACCGACGAGGAGCGGGTCCGGCGCACCCTCGCCGTCGCCCACCAGATGATGGTCACGAGGGAGAAGCTCTTCCAGGAGTACGGCATCGACTCGGTGGCCGAATTCCGGCGCCGCCGGGACGCGGGGGAGTTGCCGGAGGGGACCAACGCCGCGGACTGGGTGCTCGTGGTGGACAACTGGGCCGCGCTGCGCACCGGCGTGGACACCGCCGAGCGGACCGTCACCGAGATCTCCACCCGCGGCCTCAACGTCGGCGTGCACCTGCTGCTCACCGCGAACCGGTGGACCGAGATCCGGATCAGCCTGCGCGACAACATCGGCGGGCGCCTCGAACTGCGCCTCAACGAGCCCGCCGAGTCCGAGGTCTCGCGCGCGGCGGCCCGGTCGCTGACCCTGCCGCTGCCCGGGCGCGGCGTCTGCCCGCCCGGCGAGATCTTCCAGGCCGCGCTGCCCCGCCTGGACGGCGAGCCGGGCACCGAGAACCTGGCCAAGGCCCAGCAGGCCGCGATCACCTCGATCACGGCGGGCTGGCGCGGGGCCGTCGCTCCGGTCATCCGTACGCTGCCCACGCTGATCACCCCGGAAGAGCTGGCCGGGTTGCCGGGCGTGGCGTCGGGCGTGCCGATCGGCGTACGGGAGACCGATCTTTCGCCTGTCGGTCTTGATCTCTCCCCCTCGGATCCGCACTTCGTGATCTTCGGGGACTCCGGATCCGGCAAGACGTCGCTGCTGCGCGCCTGGATGTCGGGGATGGCCGCCCGGCACAGCGCTCGCGAGGTGCGGTTCTTCGTGATCGACTACCGGGGGAGCCTGCTCGGGGCGGTGCCGGACGAGTACATCGGCGCGCGGGCCGGCAACGCCGACCACAGCGCCGCGTACGTGAAACAGCTGCTCGACACGCTCGCGAAACGCCGCCCGCCGGCCGACATCACCGCCGCCGGGCTGCGCGCCCGTAACTGGTGGACCGGGCCGGAGCTGTACGTCGTGGTCGACGACTACGACCTGGCCGCCGGCAGCGGGGCGCGCGGACCGCTCAGTCCGCTCGCCGACGCGCTCGGTCAGGCCGGGGACGTCGGGCTGCACCTCGTGGTCGCCCGGCGGGTCGCCGGATCGACGCGGGCGCTGCTCTCGGATCCGCTGCTCAGCCGCCTGAAGGAGTACGGCGCGACCGGGCTGATCCTCTCCGGCGACCCGCGCGAAGGGGTGCTGCTCGCCGATCAGCGCGCGGCCCGCCGTGATCCGGGCCGGGGCGTGCTGGTCAGCCGTTCCGCCGGTACCCAGGTGATGCAGGCGGTCTGCCCCTCTCCCGAGGCTGCTTCCTGATGGGCGCCGAATTCGACACCGGGCCCATCGTCGAGCTGGGCAACGCGTTCATCGCGGCCGCCGACGAGCTCTACGAGGTGCAGCTGACGTACGGCACCGACGGCACGCTGCTCTTCGGGATCTGGACCGGGCAGGCCGCGCAGGCCGCGAACCTCGTGCTCAACGACGAGCTGCACGGCGTGCGCCGGATGATGATCGACTCGGCGCAGAACCTGGCGCTGATCGGGTACGCGCTGCAGGACTACGCCAAGCAGGTGGACGACGCCCTCGAGGAGATGCGCCGGCAGGAGCGCGCGATGGCGATCGCGGTGGCGTTGCTGACCCTCTTCGGCGTGGGCACCATGGTGCTCTCCACCTTCGCCATCGGGGCCGCCCTCGCCTCGCTGCTCGCCCGCCTCGCCACCATCTTCCCGCGCATCGCGGCGGCGATCGAGAACGTCGGGCTCCGCCTCAGCGCGCTGAGCAGTTTCGTGAGCCGGATCAGCACGTTCGTGCCGGTCCGCTTCAACCAGGTGATCAACACGGTGGTGACCAGCTACCGGACGCTGCCGCCGCTCGTCCAGGACGCGGTCAACTTCGGTAGGAACGCCGCCATCGGGGCCGGAGTCGGCGTCGGGATGGACGTCGGGGCACGGCAGATCGGCGCGTCGATCGAGCACGTCGACATGCACTACACCGGCACCGACGCGGCGTTCGCGGCCACCTTCGGCGCGCTGTACGGCGGCGTGATGGGCATGCACGAGACGCCCGGCACGTCCCGGCAGATCGGCGAGTTCAACGACCGGGTGATCACCCAGGTCGGCGCGGCCTTCCGTGGCATCCGGCTGCCGGAGATCGACGTACGCTTCGGGACCGACGTGCCGAAGACCGAGATCGGCCGCTCGATCACCCCGATCACGGTGGGGTCGAAGTTCCAGGTGGAGCTGCCTCACGTCACGGCACGGGGGATCGACGGCGCCCCGGTCACGCCGTCGCGCACGGTGGCCGGCCGCACCACGTCCGCCACGCCCGATGTGGTCGACTACCGGGCGGCCAATACGCAGATCAGGGAGGCCGTCCTCTCCCGGCGTACCCCGTCGGGGCCGGACATCACCCCGACCCCGGCCACCGGGCGCCAGGTCGTGCAGGTCAGCGGCGGGAACCGGGAACTCGTCACGCTGGCGCCGGACCGGAATTCGTCCTTTCCCGGGACCGGCAACCGGCTCGGCGGGAAGGACGTCCCGCTCGACCCGGCCCGGGTCTCCGCCCCGAACACCGGGCGCGCCACCTCGCGCGACGTGCAGTACTTCGAGATCGACAACGTCACCGGGCGGGCCACGCCGACCACCCGGCAGCCGCACGAGACCGTGCGGGACGCGACGTCGTTCGGGACCAGCACCTACAGCAACCACTTCTCCGGGCCGGACGGGACGGTCCACGGGTACGGCACCCGGAGCGAGCGGGTCCTCACCTACGACGTGGGCAAGGGCCGCTGGGAGGTCGGTACCGTCACCGTCCACGACGCCGCCGGTTCCGGTGCGGGGCGGCACGTCTCCGGCCCGGCGCGTTCCTCAGGCTCCGCACGTTCCTCGATCGGCGAGGTCACCAAGGAGCCGATCCAGTTCCTGCGCCGCGACGGTGACGGCAACGTGGACCTGCTCACCTTCGAGCACGAGCCACCCGGGATGGGGGTGACCGCGCCCGGACGGGGCGAGGCCGGGTACTCGCGCCTCACCGGTGACGGGATCACCGAGTGGCGCGGCGGCGATCCGCTGGGCAGCCCACGGGTGGAGCGGGTCGGCACCAACGTGGTGGTCCGGGATCCGGTGGACGGCCGGTGGGCCCCGGTCCGCAACGATCCGGCCGAACATACGTCGACCGGCACGGCACCGGGCGATCCGGCCTCGTTCGGCGGATCCCGGTACTTCCGGTTCGGCGAGTCCGGCCACGACGCGACGCCGCTGCCGGTCCGCGGCGGCGAGAAGCTCACCGTCGTCAAGATCGACGCGAGTACCGGCGAGGCGGGCACGGTGCGCTTCGCGGCCAGCGGCGACGACCGACCGAGACTCACGCTCGGCGAGGACGGCAACCTGGTCAACGAGGTGCCGGGCCGCATCGACGTGGACAGCCTGCGCTTCAACACCCGGTCCGGGGAGATCACCCTGCGCACGGCCGACATGGACCCGCCGGGCACGCCGATCGGCGGCACCCGCCCCGGTGGTTCCGGCGGCCCTGGCGGCTCCGGCGGCCGCGGCGGTCTCTCCGGCGGTGATCGGCCCGGGGGCCTTTCGGGCGGCGATCGGCCCGGCGGGCCCTCGGGCGGCGAGCGGCCCGGCGGTGGCGGTGGGCTGGGGCTCAGCCGGTCGGAGCACAGTGACGGGTCGCGGACCGGCACGGCGCAGACCAGGACGATTCGGTTCAGCGAGGAGCGCGCCGAGGTTCAGGAGGCGCCGGTGGACACCGCGCGCCACGCCGCCGGGGACCCGAACCAGCCGACGCGTGATCAGATGCGGCGGGACGCGGCGGCCGCCGCCGTGAACCGTCAGCTGGCGAACGAACGCCAGCAGCAGGCGCACGCCTACGGACCGACCACGTCCTCCTCGGAGACGGCTCCGGCCGCCGCTGTTACGAAGCCCTCCGGTGAGCCGTCTTCGACCGTGGCGAAACCCTCCGGGGAGCCTCTTTCGACGGTCGCGAAGCCCTCCGGGGAGCCTTCTTCGACGGTCGCCAAGCCTGCCGTGGGGCCGACGAAGACCTCGGTGTCGCCGATGTCTGCCGAGGAGCGGGCGGTGCATCGGGCCGGCGAGGAGGTGCGGGCGCTCCAGGCTGATCTGAATCGGGCGGAGCGGAACCTGGAAAGGCTCCCGGGGCAGGCCGAGTCCGATCGGCGGACCGTCGCCGAGCTGGCGGGGCGGACCGATCTGACGCCGCGGGAGCTGGCGGTTCGCGCGGCGGCGGGCCGGAGTCTGGAGACGTTCCCGGAGCGGCTCACCGCCGCCGAGCAGCGCGTGACCGACCTGCGCGGCAGGGTGGACGTGGCGCGGGAGAGGTCGCGTAGCGCGGAACAGGATCTCAGCCGGCGCCGGGCCGATCGCGATGCCGCCGAGGTGCGGAGACGGCTGGACGCGGCGGAGGCCGCGCGGGCGGCGGAGGACCGGGCGGCGGCCTTGCGGTCGCTGGACGACTTCGCGGCGGGGCGGCCGTTCGAGGCGGTTCCGGACCACGTCCTGGAGCAGTTGCACACGCCGCCGTCCCGCAGCGCACCGAAACCGCCACGTGCCGAGAGCGGGCAGGCGAAGCCCGGCGGACCTGCCCCGGAGTCCGGCGCAGTGGTGAGCGTGTCGCCGACTCCGGAGGAGATCGCGCTGCGGCGGGCCGCCGGCGACCTGCGGACCGCGAGCCGGGGTGTCGAGCGCGCCGAGCGGCACGTGGCCGATCTGGATCAGCGGATCGAGCGGAACGTCCAGCGCCTCACCGAGCTGCACGGGGAACTGACACGGCCGCAGCTGGCCGAGCGCGCGGCTCTCCGTCGCGACATCGACGGGGCTGAGCAGCAGCGACCCGCCGCCGCGCAGCGTGTGGAGACGGCGCGGGCCGCGGTCGTGGCTGCGGAACAGCGGGTCGAGCAGGCGAGGGCGGCGGCGACGATCAAGCCGGCGCCATCGGAGAGTGAGCCCGCCACCGGTCCGGGCACGGGCGTCGGCTCGGGCGCGGGCGCCGCATCGGGCATCGGCGGGGGCGCCGGCACGGGTGGCACGGGTGGCACGGGTGGCACGGGTGGCACGGGTACGGGGGTTCGGCGCGGGGAGCCGCAGTCGGTGCGGGTCAGGAACGCGCAGGAGCAGGCCGTCGCCGCTGCCCGGCGCGATGTCGTCGTGGCACGGCGGGAGCTGGAGCGGGCCCGTGGCGCGGAGCGGGAGGCCGTCCGGCAGGTGCGGGTCGCGGTCGAGCGGCTGGCGCGTCACGAGCGGGAGCTCGCCGACCTGCGCCGGCGCGAGGTGCCGTCGCCGCGGGAACGGCGGGTCGCCGCGGCCGTGGAGCGGGCGCTTCCCTTCGACCGGGACGCGATTGCGGTGGCCGGGGAGGCGCTCGGCGGTGCGCGGCAGCGGGTCCTCGACGCGGAACAGGCCCATGGTCTGGCCGGGGAACGGCGCGGTGACGCGGAGCGGCGGCTGGAGGAGGCGGGGACGGCGGGTGTCACCGGTCTCATCGACGGCTGGGTGATCGAGGATGTCCCGGGTGGTGTCTGGGTGCGGCCGGTGCGCCCCGCCGAGGGGAGTGCCGAGCGTGTCCGGGGGATGCCGGTCGCCGAGCGGGGCACCATCGCGGTCGGGGAGCCCGATCGGGAGCTTCCGGTGGCCGTACTCGAAGCGGTGGTTCTGTTCGTCGGTTCCCTGCCGTTGGAATCGCGGGGGTGGCAGAGCGTCGGGCTCATCGGGGACGTGCCGCCGTTCCGGGTGGATCGGGGGGATCCGGCGTGGACCGAGGCCTTCGGCGCGGCGGAGGAGGCGGTCCGTTCGCACCTGTGGCAGGACCCGGTGTCGGCTCCGGCGGGGGCGCCGTACGTGGTGCGGTCCTATTTCGCCGTACGCCGCGTTCGGTACCAGGGGCGATGGGTCAGTGCGGTGACGATTCGCGCGCATCTGGACCGGGACGAACCGGGCGTGCGGGCGGCGGCCGAGGCGGGTGTCGAGGAGTTCCTCAACGGGCCCGGCTATCAGGTGCACGGCGGTCTGCTGCACGTCGCCGTCGAGTGGGTGGACGATCCGGAGCACGCACACCTGCCGATCACGGTGGGGGAGCCGGGGTCGCTGACCGACCTTTACCACTGGCCGGTGGGCATCCGGGCGGTCGACGCGGCGCACGAGCTGACCCATCAGCTGGGGTTGCGGGACGAGTCCACGGCGGCGGGCGCCCTCCAGCGTGCCGACGTGCCGGGCAGCCTGCTGGGGCGCTACGACGAGCAGCCGCCGTCGGAGGTGTTGCCGTGGCGCGGCCTGCGTACACGGCACGTGCAGTTGCTCGAAGCCCTGATCGGGGAGCCCGGGGCGGACGGGCAGTACCACGGCGTCGACCGTCCGATTCCGATCCAGGGCACCGCGCCGCGCGCTCCGCTGGCGGGCGCCGAGGAGGGTGCGACGCCACAGGTCCTTCCCTGGTACGTCGCCGAGGGCGCGCTCGGCCAGATCGGCATCTCCGACGGGCGGCGTGGGGCCGCGTTCGCGACTCCGGGTGCGCTCGCCGACGCGGTCGCTGATCGGATCCGGACCCGTCTCGCGACGCCGCCGCCCGCCGGGACGGCCGTGTACCCGCCCCGGGAACGGCTCGCGCCGGACGTGCTCGGGCGGATCCGGGATGCGCTGGCCGCGGAGTTCGCGCCGCTCTTCGACGTACCGGAGCGGACCAGCGCCCGGCGGGAGACCGAGTACAACGCGTTCCTCGACCGGTGGGACGACGCGCTCGCCCAGGGCGTGCACGTGGCCGCCGGCGGCCGGCTGGTCTGGGTCCGCGCCTCGCTGGACGACCCGCGCTCGCTGCGCAGGCCCGCGAAGGGCGACCCGTCGGTGTTCAAGGTCAACTTTTCGTCGTCGGAGATCTCGTCCGGTACCGGGGGCGGCGCCGACGGGGGACTGGGCTTCGAGCCGGACTTCGCGTTCCTGTTCTTCGCCGAGCGGATCGCCCGGGCGCGGTTCGGCATCCCGGTGGGCACCTCGTCGTCCCTGGAGTCGTCCCGCTCCGCCGACTGGCGGCTGGTGGCGGGGCGGCAGATGTTCGTGGGCGCCCGCCGCCGTTTCGCCTCCGGCATCCGCTTCGACGTCTACCTGGACGGCGTCCACCAGACCCACGCGGTCGTTCCGGCCGCCGAGTTCCGGATCACGGCGCAGCTCCCGGAGCAGTACGTGCTCCCGGAGGCCGAGGCGGTCGCTCCCGCCCCGCCGGCGGCCTCGTCCGGCGCTCCCGCCGCGGCCTCGTCCAGCGTTCCCACCGCGGCTTCACCCGGCGTTCCCCCCACGGCCTCGCCCGGCGTTCCCGCTGCGGCTTCATCCGGCGTTCCGCCGGTGGCGGGGCGGGCGTTCTCGGTGCCGTCGTGGGCCCATGAGGTGCTCAACGCGATCGCCCTCGAACCGCTGATCACGGCCTGGCAGCGGGAGCTGGTGCGCGACCTCGGGGCGGAGGCGGCCGCCGCGATCGCCAAGGAGGGCGTGAAGCAGCTGCTCAACGAGCGTGCGGCCCTCAACCGGAACCGGCGGCTCTTCGCGGGCGGCGACATCTCCGGCGAACTGCGCGCCGAACGGCACCTCGTCGGCCGGGCGCTGCCGTTCCGGGAGCACGAGCTGCGCCTGGGGCTGAGCCTGCGCCCGACCGAGGTCGAGTACCTCGGCGACACCGACGGGGTCGCGGTCCGCGACGACCACGGCATCGGCACCGGCGCCTCCGACGAGCAGAAGGGCGCCAGCGGCGTCGAGGCCGAGCTGAGCGGCGGCCCGTCCGGCCTCCGCGACCCACGGCTCCCGGACGGCGTCCACCCGCGCGGCGCGATCGAGGTCACGGGCGGCGCCGGCCAGGAGCGCACCACGTCCGGCGGCCTGGACGCGTCCACGTTCAACCACACCATCCTCAAGCGTCGGGCCCCGCAGTCCCGGTACCGCGTGATCGTCCACGCCGAACTCCGCACCCACGGCCGCCCCGGCATCCCGGCGATCCCGGAGAACCTGACCGCCGAGATCGCGGTACCGGCCGCCGAACGCGGGCGCTTCGAGCGGGCCCTGACCGGAACCGATCTGACTCGCCACCGCCCGGCCCCGGTGCTCCCGCCGCCGCGGCCACCGAACGGCGCCACGACGAGCCGGGCGGCCCTGGACGCGCTGTTCGGCCCGCGCGCCACCACGGACACGGCACCCGGGACCGCGCCACGACGGGGCGGCATCGCCGGTGCCGGTGGGGCCGTCCCCGGGCGGAAGGCGCCGACCACGCTGGTGCCACAGGCCCGGCACGCGCTGAGAGCCGCACCCGGAATGGGGGAACCGTTGCCGCTGGCGGGGCGGCGTGGCCTCGGGCAGGCCACCACGCTACACCTGCCCGGTGCCGAGCGGGTCGCCGTGGCGGTGCTGGCCCGGCTGCGCACGCTCGCGGGCCCGGCCGCCGCCGAACTCGACGTGATCGAGCAGGTCAACGCCAGGATCGGGCGGTCGGCGCTGGAGGCGGACCTGACCCGGGCGCTGGTCGGGGTGCGGTTCGACGTCACGATTCGCGGCCGGGCGTACCCGATCCTGCTCACCGGGCGGATCGAGAACCGGATCGACACCACCGTCACCTACGGCATGGACGTCAACCAGCGGTCGCTCGCCGGGGCGGGCGGGTCGGCCTCGGTGGGCTCCGAACGGATCCTGGGCGGCGGTCTCGGCGGCGGTCTGGCGCTGCGGCGCTCCGAGGGGCACCGGGGCACCTTTCCGGACATCGATCTCGAGTACGGCCGGAGCTGGGAGAACGCGCTCACGGTCAGCGACGCGATGCAGCTGTACCGCCGTACCGAGACCACCGGCGACGTCAACGAACTGCTCTACCTGCTGAACTTCGAGGCCGCCATCCGCCACGGCGACCGCACCGACCGCCTCTCCATCGGCTGGACCCCGCCCCTGGAAGCCAGGTCAACAGCGCTTTCCGGTACGCCGGGCGGTGCCGGCCCGGTGCTGTCCGGAGGCGGGCAAGGCCCGGCCGGCAGGCTGGTGCCCGACGACACGCGGGGCCACGCTGGTTCCATGGCTTCCGATGGTGCTCAGGTGCACGTCGGGCCGGTGGCTCCGGGCATCGTGGAGGCACGGCCCGACGCGATCGTCGCCGTCCTCGCGCTGCCGACGGAGTACGCGCCGTCCGCGCCGGTGTCCCAGGCCGACGCGGACGCGGTGGGTGCGACCAGTGCCGACCGGGCGCGGTTCGACCGGATGATCCCGGTGCCGTTCGCGGAGGCGGGCGCCGGCGGTGTCTTCCCGGCCTTCACCGCGCTGCCCGAGCTGGTGGCGGCCGTCGCCCGGGCGTATGCGGAGCTGAACGGCAGGGACGACGCCTGGCTGGACGATCCGCTGAACTGGCCCGCCGAGGTCTGGGCGCTGGGCGTGCCGAGCGAGCTGGCGGCCCGGTTCGCCGAGCTGACCGGCGAGGACGGCTGGGTCGTCGCGCTGCCCGACGCGAACGGCTTCCAGCAGGCGGTCCGGATCCGGATGCGCCTGCCCCGGCACGGTACGGCGTATCTCGGCACGCCGCCCGGGGTGGAGATCGAGCAGTACGCGATGTCCGCCCCCACCATGACGCTGAGCGAGGGCACCGGCACCACGTACGCGCTCAAGGTCGGCGGCGGCTACTCCGCCCTGGCCACGTTCGGCACCGAGGGCCACGCCACCGAGGAACCGGGCCACCCGACCGAATCCGGCCATGCGACCGAGAGTGCCCACGCGACCGAGACCGCCCATGCCCCGGCACCCACCGGCAGCGGGCACCACGAGCGCGAGCTCGCCCGCCGGGAGGCCGCCGCCGAGAGCCACGCGACGCACGTGCTGATCGGGCCGGACGTCAAGGGCACCATCGAGTACGCGCCCGGGAGCAGCCGGGCCACCGAGTCCGGGACGATCGACATCACCCGGATCACCTACAACGAGGAGGTGGCGTTCTACCGGGGATCGCCGTCCCTCCGGATCACCGCGTTCCGCTGGAGCAACAACGGCGCGGAGGGTGCCGAGCCGCCACCCATGCCCGGCGCGTTCCCGGCCGACGGCGAGCCGGCCGACCTGGAGAACCAGCGGAGCGGGCTCCCCGGCTGGGCGAACCGGCGCGTCGAACGGGTGGAGCGGCATCTCACCGTCGAGAACGGGCTGGACTTCATCCTCCCCGTACGGCGGGCCACCGACCTCAAGCTCACCCAGGCGCCGCCCGCCTCCGCGCTGCCGCGACGGCGGGATCCGATCGACGAGCGGCTGCTGCGCTCCACCGGCCATCCCGAGCGGCTCGACGCGAGCGGCGTGCTGCCGGCCATCCGCGACGAGCTGATCCGCCGCGGGCTGATCGGGCGGGGCGAGGACGTCCCCGATCGGCTGCAGCGGGCGCTGACCCGGCGGTTCTCGAGCTGGGCGCTGGAGAACAGGTACTTCGCGCTGACCGGGTCCGGGGTCAACGCCTGGATCCCGGTGCTGACCGCGAGGGGCACCCGGTTCGTCTTCGTCAGCGTCACCGGCACGCCGCGGGCGATCACCGGGGACCGGGCCCGCCCGAACGTCTCGCTGACCCTGCGCGGCGAGGCACAGGAGGGCAGCTCGGCCGGCACTTCCGCGTCGATCGCCAAGGGCGGGATGATCGGTGTCTCCGGTCGGCACCTCGATCAGCAGACCGTGCCCGCCGGCGCGGACCGGGGTGCCGCCGAGTTCGGGGCGCTGTCGCTGGCCGGGCACGGCACGTCCGAGTCGTCCAGCAGCCAGACGATGGCCACGCTGGAGAAGGACATCTACCGGGCCGGGGTGAAGGTCTCCCACGAGTTCGAGCAGGAGATCGAGTACACGATCACGATCGGCGCGACCCGGCAGAGCCCCGAGGTGCTCCGGGCACCGCTCGCCGGGATCGGGTGGGTCCTGCGTTCGCTCGCCGACCAGGCCGGAGCCGGCGCCTGGGCCCGCCGGGCGTGGTCGGGCTGGCGGATGTGGGGCTTCAGCTGGGCCACCACGATCGGCGGCGCCGACGTGCCGCGGGGCTCGGTCCGGCTGCTGGTGCCGAGCTACCTGACCCGGCGGCACCGGGCCGACCGGGCACCGGCGCCACCCCTCGAGGGCTGGACCCGGCTGCCCGGCGCGCCACAGTCGACGACCGCGCGCGGCCCGCTCGGCGACGGCCGGGGTGAGGCGGGCGGTCGGAGTGAGGCGGGCGGTCGGGGTGGGCCGGTCTGGGGTGAGGTGCCCGCTCAGCGGGCCGAGCTCACCGAGGTGATGCTCGACAATCCGACGCTGCATCCGTTCTCGGTGCTGCCGATCGCCGAGTTGATCGAGACCTGGGCGGGCGTGGTCTCCGTGCCGGCGCGCGGCAGGGTGCCCGATCCGGGTGCGCGTGGTGCGTCGGGCCAGGCCGGTGGCGGCTTCGGCAGCGAACTGCGGACCCGGATCCAGGGTGGCGCCAGCGAGTCGATGCTGCGGACCCGGCTGCCCCGGATGTTCGGCGAGCAGGGCTACCGGATTCCGGGCACCGATCTGACCGTGCGCGTCGACGTCCGCGGTGGCCGCTACTGGCGTCAGGCCGACGGGGAGCCGCTCGGCTACTTCCACAAGGGCCGGAACTACCAGCAGGTCAAGACGTCGCCGTCGGGGGAGAGCGCGTCCGGCTCCAGCGGCGGCGTGACGCTCAGCGGCGGCGGTGGCCGCGTCGGCTGGCGGGACGGCGTGTTCAAGCCCGACCTGGGCGGCGCGGTCAGCATGGGTGGCTCGGCGGAGAGCTCGCTGGAGATCGCCGCCGGTTCGGTCGCCGAGCGCAACGTCGAGCTGGGCCAGCGGTACTACGTCTACCAGCTCGACACCACCGTCTACCTGAGCGGCCCGGCCGGCACCCTGGTCTTCGACGAGGACGGCGCGATCGTGGCGCTGAGTGCCACACCACCAGCGGGGATCCGCCCGGCGCCCGAGCCGTCGATGGCGCTCGTTCTCCGTCCGTCCCCTTCGAACACGCCGAAAGCCCCGCCGCGCGCGTCGAAGGCCGCATCGAGCGCGTCGAAGGCCGCGCCGCCCGTGCCGAAGGCGGCACCGACCGCGCCGGAAGCCGCTGCGGTCGAGCCGGAAGCCGCTGCGGTCGAGCCGGAAGCGTTGCCGAGCGCGTCGGAAGCGGTGCCGAGTGCGGCGAAGGCCGTCGCGGTCGAACCGGAAGCCGCGCCGGAGGTCTGGGATGTCTCGGTTCGGCGGCGCTGGCCGGCGCGGGTGGACCGGGCGAGCACGGCGCCGACGCTGGTGATGCTGCTCGCGCCCGCGGAACTCGCCGTGATGGGGGACCTGCGCGGTGCCGCCGGGCAGCCCGGGCGGACCCGGGTCGTCGTGCACCGGTCGGAGAGCTCGACCCGGGAGGACCCGGCCGTCGACCTGCCGATGGTGGACGGGACCGGGGCGGTGCGGTGGGTGCCCTATCGCGCGGCGGACTTCGCGGAACTCCTCCGTGACGACCTCGGCGTGCCGGAGACCGCCGATCTCACGCTGCTGAGCTGCGACGACGAACAGTTGCCCGGGGAGTTCGCCCGGGAGCTGGCACAGCGGCGAGGACCGGGCAGCGGCGGCATCGTCGCCCCGCCGAGCAGCATCCGGGCGGTCGCCACCGATCAGGGGCAACTGCACGTGGTCACGGTCAACGGGCGGAGCTGGTCGGTCTACCACTACGCGGCGGACGGCGAGGACGCCGAGGGCTGGGACGTCGTCAACCTCCCGGTGATCGGTGCGCGGGACGGCGAGCCGTCACGGGCGGTGCCGTTCGACGGGTTCACCGCGGAGAGCGAGGAGGAGACCGAGGACGGCGTCGTGCTCGGCCGCGGCGGCACCGGGACGGGCCAGGACAGCCCGGCCCCGGCGGCGGCTTCGCACGGCACGGGGGTGGCGCGATCGGGCGTACCGGAAAAGGACGGCCCGGAGGCGACCGCTGAGCGGGAGCACGACGGGGTTGAGGACGAGCCGGGGCTGGTGCGGCTTCCGGAGAACTGGGTGCTGGAGTTCCGGCCCGGGCTGATCTGGGCGCGGCCGCGGGATGTGCCGCCGGGGACCGATGTGCTGGTCGAGCCGGGTGTCTCCGTGGTGGTCGGGACGCCGGAGGTGGCGCCGCCGGAATCGGTCAAAGCGGCGGTGGGACGAATCCTGCGGCGACTGGGTGCGCCGTCGGTCCAAAACCCGTCACGTCACAACCCGTCACGTCACAACCCGCCGATTCCGAACCTGCCGATCGCTGATCCGCTCATGTCGCCTGCGCCTGCGCCTGCGCCTGCGCCTGCGCCTGTGCCTGCGCCTGTGCCTGTGCCGGAGCGGCTGCCCTGGTATGTGCGGGAAGGGGCGAAGGGGCAGTTCGCGGTGCGGGACACGTCGGCGAACGCCGCGCCGAACGGGAACACCGTCGCCGTGGATGTCGCGGCGGCCATGCAGGCTCGGGAGGTGACCGCGTTCCAGGACGCGGTCGCCCGTGAGCTCGGTGAACTGCTCCGGGAGGTGCCGCCGACGGGCGCGCGGCACGATCAGGCGCGGGACGACTTCCTGGAGCGGTGGGACCGGGCGCTCAACGAGGGGCTGCACTTCGCCGCGGACGGGCAGCTGGTCTCGCTGCACTTCGCGCTCCACGGTGAGCAGCCGCTCGGGGCGCCGGGGGCGAACGAGCCGGCCGTCTTCAAGGTGAACTTCGGGTCCACCAAGGTCGCGGCGGAGCAGTCCGGTGGGACGTCCGGCAGCCTCGGGCTCGGCGCGGAGGTGCTCTTCCTGCGCTTCGCCGAGCGGGTCTCGCGGGGCGTGCTCGGGGTGCCGGTGACGTTCTCGGCGGGCCTGAAGGACACCGGCAAGGCCGAGTGGCAGGTGGTCGCCGGGCGGCAGATGTTCGTCACCGGCAACACCCGGTTCCGGGGCGGCATCCGGGTGCAGGTGGCCATCAACGGTCAGAATCGGCCACGGGCGCACTACGACATCCCGCTCGACCGGTTCACGCTGACCGCGCAGTTCCCGACCCAGTACACCGCGGCCACCACGATCCGGCCCGAGCCCGCGCCGGCGACCGTCACCGCACCGCCGGCCGCCGCGGGGGAGCGCGGCCCGTCCTGGGCGCACGAGGTGCTCAACGCGATCGACATGCGGCCGCTCGTGCTGGTCCTGGCCCGGCGGGCGTACCAGGCCACCGGTGCCGAGCGGGCCGCGACGATCGTCCGGGGTGCCGTTCGGGAGCTGCTCAACGAGCGCGGCGTGCTCAACCGGAACCGGCGGCTGTTCACCGGCGGCGACCTCACCGGCGAGGTCGGCGGCCAGCGGGTGGAGCTGTCCCTGCACCCCGAGCTGGTCGAGTACCTCGGCGACACCGCGGACGTGGCGATCCGCGACGACCAGGGGATCGGTGCGGGCGGGGCGCAGAGCCGCTCCGGGACCAGCGGTGCCGGCCTCGAGATCTCGGGCGGGGCGAGCGGGCTCCGCGATCACCGGCCGTCCACCGGGGGCACGCACGTCCAGGGCTCGATCGAGGGCAGTGTCGAGATCGGTCACTCCCGGTCGACCGGCGCGGCGCTCAGCGAGAAGGTCTCCAACCACACGGTTCTCAAGCGAAAGGCGGACCAAGCCCGATACCGCGTTCGGGTACGCGCGGACGTGCGCACCCACGGCGACCCGGCGATCGGCGCGTTCCACCTGCCGCTGACCGCCGAGCTCGGGGTGCCGGTGACCGAGCGGGACCGGTTCGAGCGGGCGATGACCGGGGCGACCCTGACCCGGGGCGTTCCCGCCCTGACCCTGCCGGAGCGGGCCACGCCGACGGGGGCCACCCCGACGGCGGGACTCGACGACACGTTCGGCGCACCCGGGGTGAACCGGTTCGACGCGCCGGACGGGCGGACCGCGCCGGCCGCCGGGGTTCCGCAGGCCCGGTCCTGGCTCCGTGGCCGGCCCGCGCCGTTCGAACCGCTGCCGCTCGCCGCGCGGCGGGGACTCGGCGCCGCGACGACGCTGCAGCTGTCCGGTTCGGAGCGGGTGGCCACGACGATCCTGGCCGCGCTCCGGACCCGGGCGGGCGTCACCCGGCTCCCCGCCGACGTGGCCGAGCAGGTCCGCGCGCACGTCAGCCGCCCGGCCCTGGAAGCCGACCTCACCCGGTCACTCGCCGGGCTGCGGTTCGACGTACGGATCGGGGTGAACACCTACCGGATCCTGCTCACCGGACGGCTGGAACAGCGGGTCGACGCCCACTCCCGGTACGACATGGACGTCAACACCCGCTCGCTGGTCGGCGCGTCGAGCGAGGCGTCCACCGCCACCGAGCTGACCGCGGGGGCCGGGTTGGAGGGCGCGCTCGTGGTGCGTACCCCGGACCGGCGGCGGATCACCGCACCCGCTCTGGAGGGCGGGTACACCTACTCCCGGGAGAGCGGCCGGGCGGTCGGCGACACCGTGCAGACGTACCGGCGTACCGAGACCACGGGCAAGGTCGACGAACTGATCTACCTGCTCACCTTCGAGGCGGTGGTCGCCTCCCGCGGCGTGACCACGCGCTACCTGATTGGCGAGACACCCCAGGGCGCCGGGCCGGTCGCCGAGAACGCGGTCGGCCCGGACGCGGTGGTCGGCGTCTTCGCCCACCCGGAGGAGTACCGCCCGACGGTCCCGCTCACCCCGGAGCAGGTGGACCGGGCGGCGCGCGCCATCACCGTGGACCGGGACGAGTGGGACGCGGCGCACGTCCCGTTCGGTGCCGGGGGCAGCGGCGGCGTGCTGCCCAGCTTCCTGGTGATGCCGGAGCTGGTGGCCACCGCGGCCCGGATGTACGCCCGGCTCAACGGGCTCGGCGACACCTGGCTGAACGATCCGATGGCGTGGCCGGTCGAGCTGTGGCGGGCGGCCGTGCCGAGCGAGTGGAGCGCCCATTTCGCCGAGGCGACCGACGCGCACGGCTGGGTCGTTCCGCTGCCGGCGCGTCACGGGCGTACCCAGAGCCTGCGGTTGCGGTTGCGGATCCCGAACCACCGGGTCGAGCAGGTGATCGGTGCGACCGACCGGATCGAGATCGAGCAGTACGCGATGGCGAACCCGTCGGTGGAGCTCTCCACCGGCACCGGCCACAGGGTCAGCGGATCGATCGCGGTCAAGGGCGGGTTCCCGGCCGAGGAGGACGCCGGCTTCCTGGGCATGCTCGGCGGTCACGTCGGGTTCGAGTGGGCCCGGGGCGGTGAGACGGGCGCCGAGGCGGGCAGCATCGACATCAGCCGGGCGACCTACAACGAGCCGGTCGTCGGCTACCGGGTCACACCGATCGTCGAGGTGGCCGTCGAGGAGGACGGGCGGGCCGAGCCCGAGGTGGAGCGGGTGCGGATCCGGACCGCGCTCGACGTCGTGCTGCCCGAGCGGCGCGCCGCCGACCTGGGACTTCCCGGAGTGCCGGCACCCGCCGCGGCCGACCGGCACCGGACGATCATCGACCCGGCGCTGTTCCGGGCGACCGGGCACCCCGAGCGGCTGCGGGCCGAGCGGCTGGTCGAGGCGATCCTCGACGCGCTGCGCGAGCAGGGGCTCGATCCCGCGGCCGGCACGCTGCAGCGCAACCTGATCCGGCGGTTCACCGGCTGGGCCCTGGAGAACCGGTACTTCGCGCTCACCGGGTCCGGGGTCAGCGGCCTCGTACCGGTCATCACCCGCTTCGGCACCAGGTTCCTCTACCTCAACGTGCGGGCCACCGAGGGCGCCGCGGAACCCGGCCGGCCGCGGGACCGGGTCGGGCTGACCCTGCGCGCCGAGGGCACCACCGGCAGGTCGGAGAGCGACGAGCACGGCTGGCAGGCCGAGGCGGGACTGGCCGGGGGAGCACGCCGGCTGGAGCACGCCCGGAGCGACCGGGGCCACACCGAGGTGCCCGGCGGCGCACCCGAACGGCGCGAGGTGCAGACCCCTCACGTGCACCCCGAGTTCGGCGGTGGGCAGGCGGCCGTCGAGGCGAGCTACGGGCGGCACCGGGAACACGGCACCGAGGCGGCGGTCAAGGACATCTACCGCAAGGGGCTGGACGCCGCCCACGAGTTCGAGCTGCCGCTCGCGTTCAGCGTGGAGATGGCGCTGACCCGGCAGGGGCCGGAGGCGTTCGAGCTGGCCGCGGGGCTGGCCCGGGAACTCGTCGTGCAGGGCGGCGAGCTCTTCGGGGCCGGGGCCGGCGCGCGGCGGCTGGTGCACTTCGACTGGGCGCGGCGGCTGGACGTCACCCGGGATCCCCGGCTGGCGGGCTCGGTCCGGCTGCTCGTCCCGCGGTTCCTGGTCCAGGACGCACGGTCGGCCGGGCACTGGGAGCCGATGCCGGGGTCGGTCGCGCCCGCGGCGTTCGGGCCCGGGTGGGTGGGGGTTCCGGGCGTACGGTCGCCGCGCAACCAGGCGCTGCTCGACGACACCACGCTGCACCCGCTGAGCCTGCTGCCGGTCGCCCGGTTCGTCGAACGGTGGGCCGGAACGGTCAGCCTGCCCGCGCCGAGCCGCCCCGAGACGCCGACCGGGGCGGTACCCGGCACCGGGATCGGCTCCGCGCTCTGGACACTGGTCAAGGGCGGGGCGGACGACTCGATGCTGCGTACCCGCCTGCAGCGGATGCTCGGCGCCGCCGGGTACCCGATCCCCGGCACCGGCCTGGTCCTCCGGGTGGACGTGGAGGACGGGGAGTACTGGCAGACCAGCGACGGCGCGGCGCTCCACCAGAAGATGAAGGGCCGCAGCTACCAGCAGGCCGAGGACGCGGCGAGCGGCACGGCGAGCGGCGGCTGGGGCGTCGGGGCGAAGGGCGGCCTGGCCGGCGGCGACAACCGCCGGTACGGGGTCGACGACAAACCCGAGTTCGCCGGTGGGCCGGGCGGCGGCGTCGAGCACGAGAGCTCGCTGGAGATCAGCTCCAGCGCGGTCGCCGAACGCAACGTGGAGAAGAAGCGGGACTACCACCCGGACCGGTACGGGCTGACCGTCTACCTGACCGGGCCCGCGGGGACGCTCGCGCAGTATCTGCCAGGGGCGTTGCTGGCACTCAGCGCGGTACCGGGCAACCAGGCCGCCGGGGCCACGGTGATGACGCCGTCGCGGCGCCCGCCGTCGGTGTGGGAACAGGTCAACGCGGGGATGGCCCGCGGATTCAGCGCGACGCTGCGCGCGATGGACACGATGTTCCCGGCCCCGATGGGCCAGCCGATGCCCCGGACGGTCCACATCCCGCTGATCGTCGCCGGTCAGCGCGGCGGCCCGCGCGCCGCGCAACCACCCACCCCGCCCGGTCAGCTACCCACCCCGCCCGGTCAGCCACCCACCCGACCCGGGCACCCGCCCGCTGCGCGGGTGCGGCCGCCTGCCGAGCCCGCGCAGCCACCCGCCCCGCCCCCGCAGTCGCCGACCGTGACCGTGAAGGCGCGCGCCCTGCCGCCGCGCCCGGCCGCGAGGCCGGTGCTTCCGCCTGCCGTCCAGCCGCTGGTGCCCCTCGCGTCCGTGCTGCCTCCGGCGCCCTCGGAGCAGGTGCACGCCGTCGTGAACGTGCGGCGGCGTGCCGACGGGCCGCCGGAGCTGGTCGCTCTGGTCTCGCCCCGGGCCTGGGACAAGCTGGACGCCCGGGCCGTCGTGAGCCCACACCGGACCGTGGTCCTGGTCAACGGCTACACGATCACCGACCAGGGCGAGCAGTCGGTTCTCGTCGCGGAGCAGGATCGTCTCACCGGTTACAGCCCCGGGCGGCTGCTCGCGGTGCTGCGGGCCAACGGGGTGCCGGACACGACCCGGCTCACCCTGCTCAGCCTCGGCGGCGAGGTGCTGCCCGCCGGTTTCGCCGACGCGCTCGCCGGACTGCGCGGCCCGGACGGCGGCCCGATCGCCACCGTCCGCCTTCAGACGGCCCTCGCCACCGCGCTCCGGCACCTCGAGACCGACGACGATCAGCAGTGGCGGACCCACTGGCACACCCCGGACGCCCTCGGCACGCTTCTCCCGCCGCACCCGGCCGTGCCACCGCCCGGTGCCGCCGTTCCGCCGTCGGCGGCTCGGCGCGCTGAGAATGACGCGGTTTCGGGCGTACCGCAAGCGTTCTTCGATCTGGAACCAGCACCGAGCCCGGACCTGATGCATCACACCGCGCCGCAACTGCCCCTGGACCCGGCGGCGCTCGCCGCGTTCCGGACACCGCGGGTGCGGCGCGCGCCCGGTCCCGAGCTCACCGTCGAGCGCGAGGGCGGGCGGCCGGACGGGCGGGTGATCCGGGCCTGGGTGACCGAGAACGACCAGCGACGGGAGATCCTGATCCCGGATCGGATGTCGCTGGCCGACGGGATCCGGGAGCAGGTCGGCGAACTCCTGCTGGAGGTACTGGCGACCTACTACCCGGACCTCAACTGCGAACAGAACCCGCCCCGATGAGCGTCCGCCGTACTTCGGCTGCGGGACCCCGCCCGGTCCCGCAACCGAAGTGCCCACGCACGCACCGGGCCGTACCGCACCGGGCCGTACCGCACCGGGCCGTACCGCACCGGGTCGCACCGGATCGGGCCGGTGCGGTGCGGCCCGGGCTGTGTCCGTCGCCGCGGCCGGCCGGTGCCGTCAGCTGGCGAGTTGCAACTCCGCGTCGCCGTGCAGGATCTGCTGGTGGATGCGGCGCAGGCCGGCGCCCGGGCGGATGCCCAGCTGGCCGCCGAGCAGGTCGTGGGCCGTGCGGTACTGGGCGAGCGCCTCGGCCTGCCGGCCCGCCTGGTAGAGCGCGACCATCAGCATCTCGTGCAGCCGTTCGCGGAGCGGATGCTCGGCGACCAGGGCGGTCAGCCCGGCGATCGCCTCCGCGTACCGGCCGCGCTCCAGCTCCACCGCGAGCTGGTCCTCGACCGCGCCCGCCACGAGGTGCTCCAGCCGCAGGCGCTGGCCCGCCAGGTACGGGCCGACCCCGCCCGCCAGCGCGAGTCCGCGCCGCAGCCGTAGTGCGCCGTGCAGTTCGGTCGCCGCGAGGTCCGCCTCCCCGCGGTGCCGTGCCGTCCGGGCCCGCTCGATGTGCTGCTGGAAGCGGACCACGTCGATCGTCTCGGCGGGTACCCGCAGCTGGTAGCCGCCGGCGGCCGAGGTGATCACGTCCGCCCCGAGCAGGCGGCGCAGCCGGGACACGTACGTCCGAATGGTGTTGACCGCAGCCCTCGGTGGCTCGTCGCCCCAGACCGCGTCGATCAACTCCTCGAGTGTGGCCAGTTCCCGGCGGCGCAGCAGCAGCACCGCCAGCGTGGATCGCTGCTGCGGCGACCCGAGCGCGACCTCGGCGCCGTCCCGCAGCGCGCGGATCGGCCCGAGCAGCCGAAACTCCTGATCGTCACGGATGTCCTTCAATGTTTCTCCCCGGCCCAAACCCCGTGATAGCGCTCCCAGGCTAGGAGGGATCAGCTGAACAATTCCCACCAGCAATGTAAACACTCGCAACAGCGCCGGGGCCGGTGGAAAGAGTCCAAGGTCGCAGCGGGTGCCGCAACCTGCACCTATGGCGCGGATCACGCCTTACCTCCCGCGTGCGTGTGAACGTTCACATCGGATCGGACGTGCGGTCGTCACGCGGCGGCGGTCGTCACGCGGCGGCGTAAGAGACGTCCGGTGTCACCCTCAGCCCGAGGACGAACATGGTGGCGCCCCCTGCGGCCAGGACGGCGATGGCGGCGAAGACCGGGCGTGGGCCGGCGAACTGGAGGGCCGGCCCGGCGGCGGTGAAGCCGATGAACCCGGCGAGGTTCTCGGTGGTGGTCACCGCGGCCAGGACGTGTGCTCTGTGGCCGGGTGGGGTGCGCAGGGTGAAACGTGTGATGAGGGTTGCGGTGAACATCGGTGTGGCCAGTCCGGTGAGGAACAGCCCGATGGCCACGACGGCCGGCTGTTCGGCGAGGAGCAGCCACAGCGGTACGCACAGGAGTGCCGCGGCTGCAGTCAGGGCGGTGGTGCCCATCCGGCTCAGCGCGGTGACCGCGACCAGGCTGCCTAGAGCCAGGCCGGCTCCGTTGGCCGCGGTGAGGAGTCCCAGCGTGCGCGGGTCGCCGCCGAGGTCGTGCAGGACCAGGACCGGGAGACAGAGGAAGATCGCGGGGATCGCGAGGGTGACCAGGATCAGCGCGGCGCCGAACCGCCGCAGCGGTGGATCACCCAGCACGTGGCGGTAGCCGCTGCCGTTCGCGTGATACTCGTCGGAGCCGGTCACGGGACGGTCCGTGGGCGGTCGCACGAGGGCGAAGACGATCGAGAACGAGACGAGGTACGTCCCGGCGTCGATCCAGAGGACCTGTGCCGGGCCGAGCAGCGCGATGAGGATCCCACCGACGGCGGGCCCGGCCAGCGCGGCGATGCGGGTCGCGGCGTCGATGAGGCTGTTGGCGCGTCCGACGAGCTTCTCGTCGTTGCCGTGTACGGGGCCGAGCAGTTGCGGAACGATCAACCGCTGGGACGAGACGTACGGGGTGGTGAACGCGCCGAGCCCGAACGACACCGCGAGCAGGGTCGGCAGGTTCACGCCGCCGGCCAGGTGCTGCACCGGAATCCAGGCCATCAACGGCACCCGGGCCGCGTCGCCGATCAGCATGGTGCGCCGGGTGCCGAGTCTGGCGATCAGCTTGCCGCTGAACAGTCCCACGGTCACCACGCCTAGGAACTCCGCGGTCAGGACGAGACTCATCGTCACCGGTGAACCCGTGGTGACCAGCACGAACCACGGTAAGGCCAGCAGGGTCAGCCAGGATCCGGCGGTGGACAGCAGCTTCGCGGCGAACAGGGCGAGCAGGCCGGGGGTGCGCAGCATCAGCGCGGACCGTCGGGTGCCGGTACGGCGTACCCGAAGAACGCGACCCGGCGGGCGCCCTCCTGGCGTGGCCGGGCGGGGTCGGTGTATTCGGCGATGATCGCCTTGATCCGTTCGGTCGCCTCGGTGAGCTCGGTGGGATCGAGATAGCCCATGTCCTCGCCCACCCAGGCCGCCTCGCGCCACGCGATGTCGAACCCGGCCTCGTGGCGCTGGAAGTCGTCGAGCGCGGCGAGTCGCCGGGCGATGAACTGCTCCCGCAGTGCCCGGGAGGCGGCGGCGAACTCCGGCGATCCGTCGCCGGCCGCGGTCCAGGTGATTCCCCGGCTGGTGGCCCGCCACGGTCGCTCCCGGCCACGCGCCAGATCGTGGGCCGGCTCGACGAGGCCCCATTTGACCAGCTGACCGACGTGATAGCTGACGGATGCCGTGGATTCGCCGGTCAGGTCGGCCAGCTTCCGGCCCGTCGCCGGGCCGTCCACGGTCAGGAGCTCGAGCACCGTGAGCCGGACCGGATGGGCGAGGGCGCGCAGGGCTTCGGGGTCGGTGATCTGCTTCGGGTTCGGGGACACCATGTAGCCAAGATATGTTGGCCAAGAAACGTTGGCAATCGCCGAGGCATGAAATCGCCCGCGCCGGGGCATCCCCGCAGCAACCGAGGGGGACATTCGATGAGTTGGGCGCAAGCTGTCCGGGATCGCGCGCGGACGACACTGGCCACCGCGGAGAGCCGCAACGCGCCGCCGCCGTTCACCGGTGGCCCGGACGTGGTGGTGGTGAACCAGCAGCCGGCCGGCGACGACCTGCTGCCCCGGGGTGTGCGTACCGCGGGGGCCTGGGCCTGGCGGTTCATCCTCTTCGTGATCGCGGCGTACCTGTTCCTGCGGATCGTCGGCATGCTCCGCGTGGTGATCATCCCGGTGCTGGTGGCCCTACTGCTGGCCGCGCTCTTCCAGCCGCTCGCCGGTGCGATGGTCCGCCGCGGCGCCAAACGCTCGCTCGCCGCCGGCGTCGTGGAGATCGCCGCGCTGGTCCTGGTCTTCGGCGGGCTCGGGCTGATCGTGCGGACCTTCATCGCCCAGCTCGACAACCTCTCCGCGCAGGTCGGCGACGGCATCACCGAGATCGAGCGCTGGCTCGCCAGCAGCCCGCTGCACGTCACCGACGCCCAGCTCAGCGAGTACGTGACCAAGGCCCGCGAGTCGTTCACCGCCAGCCAGGGCTCGTTCACCAGCGGCGCGCTGAGCACCGCGACCACGGTCGGCGAGGTGGTCACCGGCTTCTTCCTGGTGCTCTTCACGCTCTTCTTCTTCCTGCGCGACGGCGCCCAGATCTGGTCGTTCCTCTGCCGCCTGCTGCCCCGCGACGCCCGGGTCCCGATGGCGCGCGCCGGGCACTACTCCTGGCACACCCTGGTGTCGTACGTCCGGGCCACGGTCCTGGTCGCGTTCGTCGACGCGGTCGGCATCGGCATCGGCCTGGTCGTCCTGCGGGTGCCGATGGCCCTGCCGCTCGCCGCCCTGGTCTTCCTCGGCGCCTTCATCCCGGTCGTCGGCGCCACGGTCAGCGGCGCCGTCGCGGTCCTGATCGCGCTGGTCGCCAACGGGCCGGTCACCGCGATCAGCGTGCTGGCCGTGGTGATCGCCGTCCAGCAGCTGGAGGGCCACGTCCTGCAGCCCCTGATCATGGGCCGTGCGGTGGCCCTGCACCCGCTCTCGGTCATCCTCGCCATCGCGGCCGGTGTGGTCCTCGCGGGCATCGTGGGTGGTCTGGTCGCCGTCCCGCTGCTGGCCGTGCTGAACACCGCCATCCGCTACCTGTCCCACCACCCCGGCGGCGAGCCGACGCCGGACCGCGAGCCACCGGGCACCGAGGTGACCGAGTCACCACTGGACCCCGATGATCAGGCCGAACGCGAGGGGAGCGGCCCGCCCGCCGAGACGGAACCGGTGCCCAGTCACCCGAGCGCCTGAATTCACCGCTGACGGACAACGCCGCACCGGTACTCCCTGGGAAACGGGCCTAACCTGGTCGCACTTCGTCGTTCCCAGGGAGGTCCGTCATGGTCGTCGGCCCGTTCCAGCAGTTCACCGTCGCCGGGGGGACGAAAGCGGATCTCTATCTGCTGCGCTACGACGAGAACGGCAGGTCGCGTAGCCCGCAGACCGAGCGGCAGCTCAAGGCGAGCCTGGCCGGGATCAGCGACGTCTTCGTCTTCTCGCACGGCTGGAACTCCATTTTCCGCAACGCCGTCGAGCGCTACCGGAACTTCATCACCGGGTACATCGACGAGCGGCGGAAGTTCGGTGTGCCGATTCCGGACGGGTACCGGCCGCTGCTGATCGGGGTGATCTGGCCGTCGACCAGCTTCGTGATGCCGTGGGAGGAGGGGCCGGAGATCCCGGTCTTCGCCGGGGTGCCGGGCCGCGACGTCGAGGAGATGCTCTCCTTCGTCACCGCGGGACTCGACCGGCCGGCGAACGCCGAGCTCACCGAGCTGCTGGACGGGCGGGACGCGCTGGACCGTACCGAAGCCCGCCGCGCCGCGCAGATCCTGCTCGCCGCCCTGCGCCCGGAGCCCGACCCGGACGACGGCTCACCCCCGCCGACTCTCGACGAGTGGCTGGACGCCTGGTCCCGGATGGACCCCGCGCCGGCCGGGCCCGGCGCGCGCCGGGAATCGCTGACGGCGGGCGATCTCCAGGGGCTGAACCCGCGGGACCTGCTGCGTGCCGCCACCGTCTGGAAGATGAAGGCCCGAGCGGGCAAGGTCGGCGCCGCCGGGCTCGGCCCGCTGGCCCGGCACGTCCTGGCGAACAGCTCCGCCCGCCTGCACCTGATCGGCCACTCGTTCGGCGCCAAGCTGGTGCTCTCCGCGCTCGCCGCCGGCACGGTTCCCCGCAAGGCCCACTCGGTGCTGCTGCTCCAGGCGGCCGTCAACCGCTGGTGCTTCGCCGCGAACGTGGCCGGCACCGGACGGGCCGGCGGATACCAGGCCGTCCTGGACCGGGTGGAGCGCCCGATCATGACCACGTTCTCCGCGCACGACGAGCCGCTGCACGACTTCTTCCACCTCGCCCTGCGCGGCCGCAACCTCGGCGAACAGGGGTTCGCCGCGTTCGGCGACCCGGACCTGTACGGCGCTCTCGGCGGCTACGGCCCCAGCGGCCTGGGCCCCCTGGCACTGACCGACCCGGCGATCGCGGCGGGCACCCAGGGCTACCGGCTGACGGGCAGCCACCGGGTGCTCGCCCTGGACGGCACCGGCGAGCTGGCCGGGCATCCCGCGATCGGCGGCCACAGTGACGTCAGCACCCCGCTCACCTGGTGGGCCCTGCACCGCCTCACCACCACGGCCTGACCCGCATAGACTGGCCACTATGGATGCACCGGGGGCGAGGACCGCGTGGGTGCGGATGTACTGCTCCGCCGACCGCCGGATGCGCGTCGCCACGTTCCGTCTGGCGGCGGGCGAGTGGCAGCTGGCCGTGGTCGGCGAACCGGAGGCCGCGCCCGAGGTCGTCACCGGGGGCGGGCTTCCGGTCGCCGGACGGTTCGGGTTCGCGCCCGGCTACCCGGGCTGCCCGGGGTGCGGCGGCGACTCGTACGTCCGCTGCGGATCCTGCCGTCAGCTCGGCTGCTGGAAGTCCGCCGACCCTCGGTTCACCTGCGGGAACTGCGGCAACAGCGGGCCGGTGTCGGGGAGCATCGACGCCCTCGGCGCCCTCGACACCGGCTGATCCGGATCAGTTGCCGACCGCGACCGTGGACATCAGGGCGGTCGGGTAGCGGTCGCCCCGCGCCGATCCAGCCGGCACGGCCCGCTCGATCTCGGCGAGATCATTGTCGGTCAGGTCCAGGCCGGCGGCGGGGAGCGCTTCGGAGAGGCGTTCCCGGGTACGGGCGCCGACCACCGGAACGATGTCGGTGCCCCGGGAGGCGACCCAGGCGATCGCGAGCTGGGCCACCGTGCAGCCCTTCGCCGTCGCCACCCGGCGCAGCGCCTCGACCAGCGCCAGGTTGTGCGCGGCGTTCTCGCCGGCGAACCGGGGCATCATGGTCCGGTGGTCACCGGGGCGGACGGCGTCCGCGCTCCAGTGCCCGGAGATCAGGCCCCGGCTCAGCACGCCGTACGCGGTCATCCCGATGCCCAGTTCGCGGAGCGTGGGCAGCACCTCGGCCTCCACCCCGCGGGAGATCAGCGAGTACTCGATCTGCAGGTCGGTGACCGGGTGCACGGCGTGCGCCCGGCGGATCGTGTCCGCGCCGACCTCGGAGAGCCCGAGATACCGGACGTACCCGCCGTCGATCATCTCCTTGATCGCCCCGACCGTCTCCTCGATCGGCACCTCCGGGTCGAGGCGCGCCGGGCGGTAGACGTCCACGTGGTCCACGCCCAGCCGGACCAGCGAGTGGACCAGGAAGTTCCTCACCGAGGCGGGCCGCCCGTCCTGGCCGCCGAACCCGCCGCCGGGCTTCTGCAGCGCGCCGAACTTGACGCTCAGCAGGTAGTCGTCCCGGTTCCGCCCGCGCAGCGCCTCGGCGAGCAGCATCTCGTTGTGCCCGGAACCGTAGTGGTCGCTGGTGTCGATCAGCGTGATCCCCGCGTCGAGCGCCGCGTGCACCGTCGCGATCGCCTCGGTCCGGTCCGCGTCCCCGTACGCCCCGTTCGACATCCCCATGGTGCCCAGCCCGAGTGCGGAGACGGCCGGCCCGTTCGTGCCCAGAGTTCGTTTCTGCATGTCCACCACGGTGCGCCGGATGCGGTCACGGCGGGAGCGGAGCGCTTATCGTGGGAGCGGCTCTCCCTGGCTCCGGGCGTACCCTGAAAGCAGTATGGATGGCATGCAGCGTGAGCAACTCGCCGATTTCCTGAGGCGCCGCCGTGAGGCGATCCGTCCCGCCGAGGTCGGCATCGCGGCCGGTCCGCGCCGTCGCACGACGGGCCTGCGGCGCGAGGAGGTCGCGATGCTGGCGGGCATGTCGGTGGATTATGTGGTACGCCTCGAGCAGGCCCGCAGCAGCCAGCCCTCCACGCAGCTGCTCGCCGCCCTGGCCCGCGCCCTGCGCCTCTCCGACGACGAGCGCGACCACCTGTTCCGCCTGGCCGGCCACCACCCGCCGCTCGCCGAGGGCACCGCCCGCCTGGCCCGCGCCGGCCTGCTCCGGATGCTGACCCTGCTCGGCGACACCCCCGCCATGGTCGTCTCCGACCTCGGCGAGGTGCTCGCCCAGAACCGGATGTCCACGCTGCTCACCGGCGACCACACCGGCCGCTCCGGCGACGACCGCTACCTGATCTTCCGCTGGTTCACCGACCCGTCGATGCGGGTGACCCACCCCGACGGCGAGCGGGACCAGCACGCCCGGCAGATGGTCGCGGACCTGCGCGCGGTGGCCGGCCGCCGCAGCGGCGACCCGGAGGTGACCGCCCTGGTCTCCCGCCTCACCGCCGCGAGCGCCGACTTCCGGCGGCTGTGGGACGAGCACGAGGTCGCGGTACGCCGTTCGGACCGCAAGACCATCGTGCACCCGCGCGTCGGCCCGGTCACCCTCGACTGCGAGACCCTGCTCACGCCGGACCTGGGCCAGCAGCTCCTGGTCCTGACGCCCGCGGAGGCCGGCGACCGCGAGCGCCTGGACCTGCTGCGCGTGCTCGGCACCGAGGAGTTCCCGCGCCCGCCCGCCGACGCCGCGCACCCCCGGTGACCGCACCCTTCGCCGGCTTCCTGGACCACGTGAAGCGCCGCCTGGTCGGCCGGGTGTTCCGCTCGGAGCGCGGTGGATCTTTCCGGCAGCGTTCAGGGGTGTCTCAGCCGCCCTGAGGGACCCTTCAGCGCCAGCTCGTCCGGTCTCCGGCTGGCCGTGAGGGGTGCCTCGAAGGGCTGGAGGCACCGCTCACGGCCAGCCAAAAGCGGAACCGGCGCGCCTGGCGAGACCGCGGCAAGCGGCAAGCGGGGGATCGGCGCTGACAAGGTGATGTCGCGGTCGGATCACCGACTTCCGGTGGGGGTCCGGATGCGCTACCCCGCGGTAGGGGTGTGCAAGTGGGTGGCTAGGGCGGAGCGGCGGGTCACCTGGAGTTTCTGGAAGATGTGGGTCAGGTGGGTCTCGACCGTGCGGCGGGTGATGTAGAGCTCGTGGGCGATCTCCGTGTTGCTGTGGCCGCGGGCGGCCAGCTCGGCGACCCGGTGTTCGGCCGGGGTGAGGGCGGCCGGGCCGGAGAGCATCGGGCGGCGGGGGCGGGCGCCGGCCGCGATCAGTTCGCGGTGGGCGCGGGTGGCCAGCAGGCGCATGCCGCCGCGCTCGGCCATGTCCAGGGCCTGGCCGAGTGGGGTGCGTGCGGCGGTGCGCCGGTTCGCGCGGCGCAGGGCGGCGCCGAGGTCGACCAGGGTGCGGGTGTGTTCCAGGCGGGCCGGTGAGGTGGCGAGCAGGGTGGTCGCCGCGGTGAGCACCGGGACCGCTTCGGCGGGGGAGAGCGTGGTGGCCAGCGCGCGCAGGCCGGCGCCGCGAGGGCCGGGCAGGCCGACCCGGTCGGCGAGCCGCAGGTGGTCCTCGGCCACGGCGCGGGCGGCGGCCGGATCGCCGAGAGCGGTCAGCGCGAGGCAGTCGTCCACCCGCCACGCGGTGAGGCCCGGGTGGTGCATGCCGAGGGCGCGCCAGATCGTCGCCGCGGAGGTCAGGTCGCGGTGGGCGTCGGCGGGACGGTGCCGGGCCAGGTGGAGGCGGGCGCGGCGTTCCAGCAGCATCGCGGTGCTGAAACGGGTCGGTGGGAGCGGGCCGAACGGGGCGGCGGCGGTCAGCGCGGCCTCGGCGCCGGGCAGGTCGCCGGCCTCGATCAAGGCGTCGAGCAGTGGGAACAGGGCCCAGATCAGGCCCGGGGCGAGGCCGCAGGAGAGTTTGAAATCGTACGCGCACCGTCCGTCGGTCACCGCCTCGCTGATCCGGCCGGCGCGAACCAGGACGACGGCGCGGATGAAGCTGCCGTGGGCGAGAGCGGTCATCCAGCCGCGGGGGCGGGCCGTGTCGATCAGGGTGTCGCAGAGCGCGCGGGCGGTGTCCAGGTCGTCGTCGGCGATCAGCGTGAACTTGTGGAACGTCGCGAGCAGCGAGTCGGGCTCGGGTTCCGGCGCGGCCCGCAGGATCGCCGACGTCTCGCCGGTGGGTGCGGCGTCCGACGCGGTCAGGTGAGCGCGATGGATCTCCCAGCCGGGACCGGGACGGTGGTGGAGGACGCGGGAACGGGCGTCGGCGACGCCCGCCGTGTCCAGCCAGGAGACGCAGACCAGCTCGGACTCCAGGCGGTCGAGCAGGTCGGCGGCGGTGTCGCCCGGGTCGTCCAGGATGCGGTGGCACAGGCGTGCGGTCTCCTCGAAGTAGCCGGCCAGGGCCAGCGCCCGGGCACCGGAGAGAGCGATCCGGGCACGCTGGGCGGTATCGGTCTCCAGGGTCGTCGCCCGGTCGAGCAGGGGGTAGGCCTCCGGCTGGACCTGTTCGGCGGCGAGCAGGCCCAGGCGGCCGAGCAGATCCGCCTCGGTGCGGTGGTCGGGCGGGGGCTCGGCGAGGGCGCGGCGCAGGAAGGCCGCGGCGCTCGGGGGTGCGCCGCGCCGGATGGCGAGGGTGGCGGCGAGGCTCAGCGTCGTCACGGTGGCGGTGTCGGCGGCGGGCTCGGTGTGCAGCAGGTGGAGGGCGACGGTCTCCGGGCCGGCGTGGTCGCGCTCCAGCATCCGGGCGGCCCGGGCGTGCCAGAGGGCGCGCTCCCCGGGCGGCAGGCCCCCGTAGAGGGCGGCGGCCACCAGCGGATGGACCAGCTCATAGCCGTCTCCGGGGGCGGAGCCGTCAACAGAGGGGGCGGAGCAGGTGCGCAGGAGGCCCGCGGCGCGGAGGTGGTCCATCAGGAGGCAGGCCTGCGGGTGGTCGATTCCGGCCAGGGTACGGGCGTGGCGCAGGGGAGTGCCGCGGCCCAGGACGGCGAAGGCGCGGGCCAGATCGGCGGTGCCGGACGGGAGGCGGGACAGCTGGCGGTCGACGGCGCGGCTCACCTGCTCCGGGCCGAAGGCGCTGAGATCCGCGGCGACCCGGTCGCTCGGCTCCAGTCGCTCGGCGCTCAGGTGGTCGAGGAGGGCGCCCAGCAGGAACGGGTTGCCGGCCGTCGCCTGGTGGCACGCCCGCGCGAACGCCGGGCCCGCGGCCGGCAGGCGCTGCTGGACGAAAGCGGTCACCGCGGCGGGCTCCAGGGGAGCGGGGCGGACCGGGGAACCGGCGGCGGCCAGGAGCTCGGCGAGCAGCTCCGGGTCGGCGGGCGGCTCGCCGGACCGGACCGCGCAGAGGATGCCGAGCGGGAGGTCGTCGAGGCGGCGGGTGAGCTGCCCGAGCCAGCGCAGCGACGGCGGATCGGCCCAGTGCACGTCGTCGACGAGCAGCAGGGTCGCCTCACGTTCGGCGAGGCCGCAGAGCAGCCAGGTCAGACCGTGCGCCGCCGCGTGCATGGCGTCGGTCGAGGGGATGCCCGGCTCCGGACGTACGGTGAACCGGTCTTGATCTTCTCCGTCGAGAGCCCGCAGAGCCAGGGCGGCCGCACCGACCGCCAGGGCGGGCCACTCGGGGGACGAGCGGAGCGGGGCGACGAGCTGGCGGGCGATGCCCCAGCCCGCGTCGCGCTCCAGCGGGCCGCCCCACGCCCGCAGCACGCGCAGGCCACGGCAGGCGGACCCGGCGGCCGACAGCAGGCTCGACTTGCCGATGCCCGCCGGGCCCTCCACGACGATCACGCCGCCGGAACCCGCGCGCACCCGATCGAGGCGGTGGTCGAGGGCCGCCAGTTCCGCATCGCGCTGGAGCAGCAGGCGCGGCATGATGCCGAAGGTACGTCGATGCGGCGCCGCGCGAAACCTCGTGGTCGGATCCACGATTCAACCCGGCACGCGCGGGCCGAGCATCGACGGCATGCAGACCATCGACTACGCACTGGGGCGTACGCCCGAGGAGTTCGACCGGGTGCGGGCGCAGGCCCGGCTCTGGGAGACCGACACCGCACGCCTGCTGGACCGGCTCGGCCTCGCGCCGGGCGCCCGCTGCCTCGACGCCGGATGCGGGCCCGGCGAGACCATGCGCCTGATGGCCGAGCGGACCGGGCCCACCGGCACCGTCACCGGCCTCGACATCGACCCGGTCACCTGCGCGGTCACCGAGTCCGCGCTGCACGAGCAGGGCTACCGGACCTGCCGGGCGCGGGTGCACGACCTGACCGGCGCGCTGCCGATCCCGGACGGGCCGTACGACCTGGTCTACGCCCGCCTGCTCCTGTTCCACCTGCCGCAGCGGGTCGAGGTGCTGCGCCGGCTGTGGGCCTCCGTCGCCCCCGGCGGGCACCTGCTGCTACAGGACTACGACGTCGGCGCGGTCGCCGCCCAGCCGCCGCTCGCCCTGCTCGACGAGATGATCGGGGTGGTGCTGGAGGCGTTCGGGGCCGCCGGGTGCGATGTGCACGCCGGTACCCGGCTGCCGCATCTGATGATCGAGGCCGGGGCCGGCGCGCCGGACGGCACCGACGTGGCCGGGCGGCTGCTGCCGATCACCGCGGCCGCGCCGATCCTGGAGAGCGTGTACCGCAGCCTGCTGCCGGTCGCGTACGCCCACGGCCTCACCTCGCTCGACCGCGCGGAGGCGTCGCTGGCCGCCCTGCACCGGGAGACCGCCGCGGATCCGGGCCGATACGTCCGGCTTCCGCTGCTCGGCGGAGCCTGGAAGAAGCGTCCGGCTCAATAAAACCCGAACCCGGTCGAACGGAACGAGGTGGGTGTCGGGGTTCCTCGCGGCCGCCTTCGCGCGCAGCGCCGTGCCGAAGGCGGTGAGACCTGATGACCGAGATCGTCACCGGCGGGGACCGTGACCAGCGGCAACTGCGCGAGGAGGCGGACCGGCTGCGGACCACGATCGCCGTGCAGCGGGAGATCACCGCGGTGGCCGGCGACCGGGACGCGGTGCTGCGGCTGATGGCCGAGCGGGCGCTGACCGTGCTGCCCACCGGGGACAGCGCGACCGTGCAGATGATCGACCACGGCGCGGGCGTGATGCGGGTGGTGGCCGGTGTCGGGCGGCTCGTCGCCCGGGACCTGCCGCCGATCCCGATGAACGGCACGCTCTCCGGGCTCGCGGTGGTCTCCGGGCTCACCGTGCGCTGCGACGACACGGCCAACGACCCCCGGCGCAACGCGAAGCTCACCCGTAGCACCGGGACCGGGTCGCTGGTGGTGGCGCCGCTGCGCGGACCGGGCGGCGAGCCGCTCGGCGCGCTGCTGGTGGCGAGCGAGCGGACGTACGCGTTCACCGACGCCGACGAGCAGCAGCTGACCCTGCTCGCCGACGCCCTGGGCAGCGCACTGCGGCACGCCGAGGACGCCGCCGACCGGCAGGAGTTGCTACAGCGCGCCAACGCGGCGGTACGGGCCCTGGAGCGGGAACGCGCCACCCTGGCCCGCAGCGAGCGCCGGTTCGCCGAGGTCTTCGACAACAGCCCGATCGCGAAGGTGGTGGTCGGGCTCCGCGGCACCGACCGGGGCCGGGTGGTGCTCGCCAACCCGGCCTTCTGCCAGCTGCTCGGCTACACCTCGGTGGAGGCGCTCACGCTGACCCTGGCCGACCTGACCACCCGGCCGCCCGGCGAGCTGGAGGAGAGCCTGGACCTGCTGGCCACCGGCGTCCAGTCCCGCGGGATGCGCGAGTCGACGCTGATCCGCCGGGACGGGCGGCTGCTCGCCGCGGTCTCCCGCACCTCGGCGATCGCCGACGACGAGGGCCCGGTCTCGGTCGTCATCCAGCTGCTCGACATCACCGCCGAGCGCGCCGCCCAGGCCGCCCTCGCCCGCAGCGAGCAGCAGTTCCGCACCGCCTTCGCGGGCAGCCCGATCGGCCTGCTCCTCACCGACGAGAACGGCCGCATCCACGAGGCCAACCAGGCCGTCGCCGCACTGACCGGCCGGACCGTCACCGCGCTGATCGGTCTCGGACCGGCCGACATCACCCACCCCGACGACCTGCCCGTCACCCGGGACGCCCAGCGGCGACTCTGGGACACCGGCGGCACCGTCGACTACCGCAAGCGGATGATCCGGCCGGACGGCGCGAGCGTCTGGGTCCGGATCATCGCGGCGACGATCCCGGGTCCCGCGGACCGGCCGTGGTTCCTGGTCCAGCTCCAGGACATCACCGCCGAGCGGGCCGCCGCCGACGCCGCGGCCCGCGAGCTCACCCGGCTGCGGGCCACGCTGACCGTGCAGCGCGAGGTGATCGCCGCGGCCGCGGACCGGAACGCCACCCTGCGCGTCGTCGCCCACCGCGCGGTCGACCTCTTCCCGGCCGCCGACGGCGCGGTGGTCGAGCTGGTCGACGGTGCCGAGCTGATCTACACCGCGACGGCCGGCACGCTCACCCCGTTCGAGGGCATCCGGATCCCGGCGACCGGATCACTCTCCGGGTACGCCCTGCTGGCCGACACCGCCGGACACTGCCGGGACACCGCCGACGACCCGCGCGTCGACGGGGAGACCGCGTGCCGGCTCGGCATCGGGTCGATGGTGGTCGCCCCGCTGCACGCCGAACGGGGTGTCACCGGCGTACTCAAGGTCTCCGCGCACCGCCCCGGCGCCTTCGACGAGGCCGACGAGCAGCAGCTGGCCCTGCTCGCCGAGAGCCTCAGCTCCGCGCTGCGGCACGCCGACGACACCGCCCACGCGGCGGCGCTGCTGGCCGAGCGTACCCAGGCGCTCTCCGAACTGGCCGCCAGCGAGAACCGGTTCCGGCTCACCTTCGACAACTCGCCGCTCGGGCTCACCCTCTCCAGCATGGAACCCGGGACCCGGGGCGACTACCTGCACGCCAACCCGGCGATGACCGCGATCACCGGGTACACCGCCGACGAGCTGACCCGGATGAACTACGCCGACCTGCAGCACCCCGGCGACGTCGCGTCCACCGCCGCGCACATCGAGCGCCTGGTCACCGGGGAGGCCGACACGGTCGCCACCGAGCGCCGGTACCGCCACCGGGACGGCCACACCGTCTGGGTGGCGATCCGTACCGCGGTGATCCGCGACCCGGAGGGCACCGCCCGCTACGCGGTCAACCAGGTCGAGGACATCACCGCCCGCCGCACCGCCGACGCCGAGCTGCGCCGCCAGGCCCGCCTGCTGGAGCTGATCCCGGCCGCGGTGATCGTCCGCGACCTGGACGGCACCATCCGCTGGTGGAACTCCGGCGCGACCACGCTCTACGGCTGGCCGCTCGCCGCCGTCCAGCACCAGATCACCCACCAGCTCTTCGGCACCGGCTTCCCGGGCGGCGGCACCGTCGCCCAGCAGCGGGCCGCCCTGGAACGCGACGGGCGCTGGGAGGGCCAGCTCGACCACCGCAGCGCCCACGGCGACGCCCTCACGGTCCTCAGCCGCCAGGTCCTGCACCACCCCGACAGCATCGACGAGGGCGCCACCACCCAGGTCCTGGAGATCAACACAGACGTCACCGCCGCGCGCACCGCGGAACGCGCCCTGGCCGAGCGCAACACCGAGCTGGAGGCCGCCAACCAGCTGAAACTCGACATCATCGGGATGCTCGGCCACGAGATCGGCAACCCGCTCACCGCCATCCAGGGCAACGCCGAGATCCTCACCGACGACTGGCCGCACCTCACCGACGAACGGCGCGGCCGCGCCATCACGGCGATCGCCCGTCAGGCCGGCCGCCTCGACGAGATCGTCCGCGAGGTCCTGGCCATGGTCACCATCGAGTCCGGCGCGCTGACCGCCGAACCCGCCCACCTGCGGGCGCGCGAGGAGATCGGGCACGCCCTGTCGGCCGTCGAACGGGAGGAGGTCCCGGTCACCGGCGAGGACGTCGAGGTGCTCTTCCACGCCGGCCACCTCCAGCAGATCCTGGTCAACCTCCTCTCCAACGCGGGCAAGTACGGCGGCGGCGCGACGGCCATCCACCTCGCCACCGGGCCCGACCCGCATACCGCCTGCATCACGGTGGAGGACAGCGGCCCCGGCGTCCCGGAGGAGTTCCGCGGCCGCCTCTTCGACCGGTTGACCCGGGCACAGCGCGACGCCGCGTCGGCGAAGGGGACCGGGCTGGGGCTCTACATCGTCCGGGGCCTGGCCCGCGCCAACCACGGCGACATCCACTACGAGCCCAACCCCACCGGCGGATCCCGGTTCATCCTCACCCTGCAGACCGCCGGTTGAGCTCGCCGCCTCTCCCGTACGGCCGCAGGTGCGTAAAGCCGCAGCGGTTCCGCTCGTACACGCCGGCTCACTCCGGTCGGCCGGCGATTCGCGTTCTTCGATCGGTGGGGTCGGTGCTCGGGTCATCTCGTCAGGTCGCCCAGGACGGCGCGGGCGGACTGTCGGGCGGCGGCGATGATGACCTCGTCCGGAGTGAGGGCCGGGTCGGCGGCCTGGACGGCGGCGTTGACGCTGAGCAGGGCCATCCGCAGCAGCAGGACGTTCGGCGGGGACGGGTCCGGGAGCAGGGTGGTCAGCTCGGCGACGACGTCGGTCAGGGTGGGGCCGACGCGGTCGGTGCCGGGCCTGGCGACCAGGGTGCGGACGATCACCGGGTTGGCGGACATGAAGCGGATGCCCTGGAGCTTGTCGGGGGTGAAGGAGTCGACCCAGCGCAGCACCGCCTCGGTGAGCAGGGCCGGGGTGCGGGGCTGGTCGCGGAGCCAGGTCAGCAGGTGGCCGGCCTCCTCTCCCCGCTCGTCGAGCAGGGAGAGCAGGATCGCCTCCTTGTTGGCAAAGTGGTAGTAGAGCGACGCCTTGTTGATGCCGAGCTCGTCGGCGATCTGGCGCAGTGACGTCGCCTCGTAGCCCTGCTCGGCGAAGAGGCGCAGGGCGGTGCGGCGGGCGAGGAGGCGGGTCTCCGCTCCGTCGCGGCGGGGGCGGGTCGGGGTGGCCATGCGAGCAGCCTACCTAACGGCCGGTTGACTGGCCTACCGGCCGTTAGGTAGATTCGCCGCCATGAGCGAATACACCGTGGTCCGGGAGTATCCGTACCCCGTGGAGGAGGTCTGGCATGTGCTGACCGATCCGGAACAGGTCGCCCGGTGGACCGCCACCGGGCGGGGCGGGCGGCCCGAGGGGTTCGCCGCCGTGCCGGGGACGAGGTTCCGGTTCGTGGGCAAGCCGACGGTCGGATGGTCCGGTGTCGTCGACTGCGAAGTGGTCTCGGTGGACGCGCCGAGGGCGATGCACTACACCTGGGAGAGCGGCGCGGTGACCGACGTGACCTACCTGCTCGAGGAGATCCCCGGCGGCACCCGGTTCACCTGGCGGCACACCGGGTTCACCGGTCCCGGCGGGTTCGTGATGGCGAGGCTGCTGGGATCCGTACGGCGGAAGATGCTCGTCGAAGGTCTTCCGCCGGTGCTCGCGAGCCGTCGCTGACGGGTTGGTCCGAGAGCCGTGCCTCGACGGTCGCCGGCGCGATCGTCCCGGCCGGCGCCGGCGCCGGGGCCCGAGTGCGACCGCGCGAGGCGGCATGGTGACGTGTGCCGGATGCTGAAATCGTCTGCGCCCGTCCCGCTCTCCTTCGTGGCGATTACGGCGTCAGGAAACGGCGGATGGCGGTCAGCCACGGGATCGGATTGTCGAAATGGGCCATGTGGGCCGCGTCGGGGATCTCGGCGAGGGTGCTGGCCGGCAGCGCGGCGTGCAGGCGTCTGGCCGTACCGATGGGGAAGCTCATCTCCTTCGCGCCGTGCAGGATCAAGACCGGTCCGCCCCAGTCCAGGAGCACTTCATGGGCGTTCTCGGGTCCTCCCGGCGGCAGCGACCCGCTGGCGTAGGGCCGGTCGTAGTCGCTGCTGAAGCGGACCCGGTCCAGGATCTCGCGCCACGCGTCCAGCCGGTCGAGGCGCCACACCTGCAAGGGCGCCTCCGCCTCGGCCATCGCCCTGCTCAGCGCGCCGTCCGGCGCCGTCCGGCCGGTCAGCAGCGGGTCGCCGACGTCGATCTCGGTGCACATGTCGCGGCGCCGGCGGTAGTCCGCGGACCCCGTCAATTCACTGCCGAATTCGGTGTACGCCGTGGTCGACGCCAGGATCAGGCGGCCTGTGACGTCGGGGTGCTGCTGCACCAGGCGCATCGCGATCCGGCCGCCGTAGGAGAAGCCGAGCACGTCGGCGGGCCCGGTACCCAGCGCCCGGATGAGCGCCGCGACGTCGTCGGCCAGCAATCGCGGTCGTAACAGGCTCTCCGGGAGGTCCCCGAGCGGCGGCGTACGGTGACTGCGCCCGCACCCGCGCAGGTCGAACAGGACGACATGGGCCGTATCGGTCAGGTCGGCGATGACCGGCAACAGGTAGCTGTGATCCCAGCTCGGCCCGCCGTGGATCACCACGAGCGGCGGCAGATCGCGATCCCCGAGGCGGCGGACGAACAGGTCGACGTCGTTGAGCCGGACGACGGCACCATCGGCGGTGACCTCGTCCAGTGTGGCGGCTCTCATCGGGTCAGGAGAGTACACGGGCGAAACCGGTGTGGGCGGCCAGGCCGCAGTCGGCGAAGTAGACGCGGTGACCGTCGGTGAGCAGGTTGCGGACGTGCGCGTCGAAGTGGACCATTCCCCGTGACCACATGAAGACCGAGCCCTCCCGGAGCGCCCGGTCGAGGAATTCGTACGCCGCGTCGCCCGGCCCGGTGGCCAGCCACGTCTGCGGCAGTTGCCGCCAGTGGTGGAGCAGCGGGAATCCCGAGTACTGCCGGTCGAGGACCCAGCGCGTGGTCATGGTGTGCGCCGCCACCTCACGCCAGACGCCGAAACCCGCCGAGCCGATCCCGTACTGGAAGAAGCTCGGAAGTCTGAAGAGGTCGGCGGTCGAGCCGAGGCTGCCGGGCGCACGCTCAATATCGACCCTTCTTCCCGTACGCACGATCGCGCTGCCCGGTTGTCGCGGAGAGCAGCGATATCAGGCCGGGGTGCCCGGAACCTCCTCGCCGGTCGACTCGCTGCCCTGTTTATCGTGCTGGCGCACGATTGCGGGCCTGCTTCTCGACGCCTCGTCGATAGAAGTCGGCGGGTCCAGCGGGATCGAGGCTGACTCATCCAGCCTTTTGAGGAGAAGTGCCGAATATGAATCGGATTCCTTAATGCGTACGGAAACCGAGATTGCTTCATGTGCTGATCGGCGGTTCACGGCGATGGCGTACGGGAGATGGTGCGGTGGTGTAGACGGTGGATGGGGGCGACGGTCAGCGCGATCACGGCCGGGATCAGCAGGTGCCGGCCGGCGAACGGGACCGTCAGCAGCAGGAGCGTGAGGGCGACGGCCGCGACGGCGCGGTGGACGCCGGTGAACAGGCGGACCGCGGCCGTGGTGCCGAGCAGGTAGGTGGCGAGGACCAGTACCGACGGGATGAACACGATGTCGTCGGTGCCCCAGCCGAACAGGGCGGCACCGACCAGGCCCGCCCCGCCGATCGCGCCGACGGCGAGGACCGCGGCGGACGGTGTGTCGTGGCGGTTGCGGCGGGTCAGCACGTCCGGTGCCCAGCCGTCGCGGCCCAGCGCGAAACCGAGCCGGGAGACCGAGGCGACGAAGGCGTTCGTGGTGCCGAGACAGATGACCACGGCGGCGACCGCGACCGCGCCGACCGCCGAGAAGCCCGGGCCACGCTCGATGATGACGCCGAGGGAGACGCGGTCGAGGGTGCGATCGCCGTACGCACCGGTCCCGACCACGGCGAACGCCACGCCGAGGTAGAGCACGGTGACGATCAGGACGGTGAGCAGGGTGGCGATCGGCAGCGTACGGCGTACGTCCCGGAACTCGGCCGAGAGATGCGCGATCGCCTCCCACCCGGCGAAGGCGAAGAAGAGCACCACGACCGCCCGGCCGATCCCGGCGACGCCGTGCGGGGCGAACGGCGTGAACGCGGCCGCCCTGATCTGCGGCAGCGCCACCAGGATCACCGCGATCAGGATGACGGCCACGCCGATTGCCAGGCCGATCTGCACCCGGGCACCGAACCGCAGCCCCGCCAGGTTCGCGGCGACCGCGACGGCGAGCACGCCCGCGGCGACGGCCGGCGCCCATCGCTGGTCCACGTCGAGCGCGGCCGTGACGTAGTACCCGGCGGTCAACGGCACGATGGTCTGCCCGACCGAACCGGCGATGAAGTACCACCACCCGGTGACCCCGCCCGCGGCCGGGCCGAACGCCCGGGACGCGAAGGTCGCCACGCCGCCCGCGTCCGGGAACCGGGAGGCCAGCGCCGCGAACGTGAACGCCAGCGGCAGTCCGATCAGGGCGCTGAAGCCCCACGCGACCAGCGACGCCGGCCCCGCCAGGGACGCGGCCTGACCGGGGAAGACCAGCACCCCGGCGCCGAGGATCGCACACACGTAGAGGGCCACACCCTGCCCGATTCCGATCGTCACCCCTGTCATCCCAGAGGATCGGCGGCGTACCGGCCAGTGTCATCATCGTCGTCATGCGCAACAGAACAGACATCCACCGGGTGGCCCTCGCCGTCACGCCCGGCGCCCCGATCTTCGAGATCGCGGTACCGTGCGAGGTGTTCGGGATCGCGCGCCCCGACCTGGTCGACCCGTGGTACGACCTGCGGATCTGCGCCACGTCACCGGCCACCGCGATCGGCGGGGGGTTCGTCTCGTCCGGCGCTTCCGGGCTGGACGATCTGGTCACGGCGGACACGGTGGTGATCCCGGCCTGCGCCGACGTGCACACCGCGCAGCCCGCCGACCTGGTCGACGCGGTCCGCGAGGCACACGGGCGCGGGGCCCGGATCGCGGCGATCTGCTCGGGCGCGTTCGTGCTGGCCCAGGCCGGTCTGCTCGACGGCCGGCGCGCCACGACACACTGGATGCACGCCGGCGAGCTGGCCCGCCGCCATCCGCTCGTCCGCCTCGACCCGGCCGTGCTCTACGCCGAGGACGCGGGGATCTTCACCTCCGCGGGCACCGCCGCCGGCATCGACCTCTGCCTTGAACTGGTCCGCCGCGACCACGGCACGATGATCGCGAACGCCCTGGCCCGCCGCATGGTCACCCCACCCCATCGCCCCGCCGACCAGGCCCAGTTCATGATCGCCCCGGTCTCACCGGCCGGCAGCCCGCCGCTCGCCGAGGTCACCCAGTGGGCGCTGCGCCGCCTCGGCGAGCCGATCCGCCTGCGCGACATGGCGGCGCGAGCCCACCTGAGCGAGCGCCAGCTGACGCGCCGCTTCCTGAGCGTCTTCGGCCGTACGCCCGGAGCCTGGCTGACCGCCGAACGGCTTCGCCACGCACAGGCACTCCTGGAGACGACGGAGCTGACCATCGAGGCGGTCGCGGGTTCCTGCGGCTTCGGCACGGCCGCGGGCCTGCGCGCCGCCTTCGCAAAGCACCTGCACATCTCCCCGAGCGACTACCGTGCCACGTGGTCCGCCCACTGACACCCCCACTGACACCGCTCGCCGCTCGGCACCGCCTCGATCTTGGCGAACCATGCCCGTGTATCGACCAAAGTTGCCGAGATCGAGAGGGTGGGAGTCGCGCGCGGCGAGCCGTTGCGGGTGGGAGGGCTTACCGTCGGTGGATGCTCATCAAATGGGTGACCTGCGATGTCGTCGACCGGGCGGCGTTCGGCCGGGGCCAGCTGGAGTGGGCCGCGCTCCGCGGACTGCCCGGGTTTCTCGGGCAGTGCGGCGGGTGGGGGCGGCAGCGGGCGCACGTCTTCGGGTTCTGGGCTGACGAGGGCGCGTACCGGGCGTTCATGGAGGGCGCCCACGATCACCTCGCCAAGGCACAGAGCGGCACCTTCGGCGCTATCGACGTACGTCTCTTCGACAGCGTCCTCGACCTCGGCCGTGGCGACGGGGAGCTGATCCGGCTGGCGCACTGTCACGTCCGCGAGGGCCGGCAGGAGCACTTCGTGCGGGCGCAGCGGGAGGTCTGGAACCCGGGCATGACCGCGAGCCCGGGCATGACCGGCGGCGCCTTCGGCCGGCACGGCGACCGCGAGTTCCTGGTGCTCTCCCACTGGCGCTCGACGGCGGACCACCGTGCGTACATCCGGGACCGCTTCATGGAGCTGCGCGGCCGATCGGGCGCGGCCACCGACCTGGCGGAGATCACCGGCGACCTGATCGACGTGGTCCCGGAGTGGACGGTGCGGACCTGACGCCTCAGCGCAGGTCGACCTCCACCCGCCCCTTCGCGAGCAGATCGAGCAGGTGGCGCAACGTGACCGCCGGGCTCAGGCGGCGCCGGTCGTAGCCGGCCACCAGATGTTCCCGGGCGACGGACGAGTCGTGCCAGGTCAGGCGGAACGGGGTCTGCGCGCCGAACCCGCCGTGCAGGCAGTCGACGAGCGCGTCGAGGTTCCACCCGAAGTAGCCGCCCGGCCCGTTGATCGCCTCGCCGATCGCGCAGTAGAAGCCCTCGACGTCGGTCACGAACCCGCCGTCGAGCTCGTAGTCGGCACCGGCCGCCCGATCAGGTTCCTCGCGCCGATGGCCGAGAGCGACGCCCGCCCAGTGATGACGGAGCTCCCGGTCGTACCCGGCCCACAGGTTCCTTCCGGCCGGCCGTCCCGTACGCCAATGATCCAGAATGTCCAGCATCCCGGTCGGAAGCGGTTCCCGCGCGTGGCTGGCCACGGTGACGTCGAGGAGCCCGTCGCCGAGTGAGGACGGTTCGCAGGCCTGAACGGTTCCGGACACCATGGCGCCGATCAACTGGCCCGTCGAACCGTCGGCGGCGACCACGTGTACCTCAGCGCGGATCCACCGGCGACGCTCGGCTGCCCAGGTCGTCTGCCCGATCGCGTCGAGCGCTGCCAGCAGTGGAGGCTCCGGACGGCAGCCGAGCAGCCTGACGTGCGGCACCGGCAGCGCGGCCGCGTCACGGAACACTCCGGTCACGTCAGCGCAGGTCCCGTACGGCGTCTGATCCCCGCCGGCGAGGACGAACCCGGTGCCCCGGCGGGGTCGTGGCACCGCGTCGGTGCGGTCGTAGACGTCGAGGACGCCGCTGAGGTCGATGTCCACCGCTCCCGGCACGGTGCTGCTGGGCCGCCGTCCCAGCACGGTGACGTCACCGAGGTACTCGCCCGACCACGTCGGCGTCATGATGGCGACACCACTCAGCCATGCCTGATCGCTGCCGGACGCCTCGGCGAGCGCGCCCTCGGGCCTGCAGCCGACGAGCGTGAAACGCTCTCGCGGCCGGGGTGGCAGATCGACGAAGAGTCCGTCCACCTCCGCACACCGTCCGAGGGGGATCTCGTCGTCGGAGGTGCTGTCGAGGCCGACGTCTCCCCAAAGAAGCCAGCGGAGGCCGGATTCGTCGATCTCTGCCACGCGGTCACCTTACGGCAGGCACGAGCTCGCACCGTACGGGTGGGTTTCACGCGGATCTCCGCGCGGCTCAACGACGCCAACCCAGTACGTGGGTCTCACCCGACACGCCGGACCTGTCGGCCGCCACACCGGTAGCCCGGCCGCTACTCTGCGGGCAGAAGGCGGTGATCCCATGCGACGACGTACCTTGCTGACCGGGGCGGGGGCAGTAGCCCTCACCACCGTCGCCGGCCCCGCTCCGGCCATGGCCGTCTCGCCGGATTCCGGACCCCGCCTGGAACAGCTCCTGCCGGCCCCGAGCATGTCCGCGGCGCCGACGACCGTCGCGCAGGCCACCGCCGACGTTGCCGGTGTCACCCGCGCCTACCGCGACGCCCGGTACACCTCGGTCGCCGCAGCGCTGCCCGCCGTACTGGCCGGCCTGCACGCCATCGCCACCAACAGCACCGGACGAGATCACGACACCGCCCGCGCGTTGCTGTCACGCACCTACCAGGTGGCCTCCAGCCTGGCCACCAAACACGGCGACGACGCGATCGCCCTCACCATGGCCGACCGTGCTCGCGCCGAAGCCGCCAGCTCTGGTGACAACCTTGAGATCACCGCCGCCGCCCACGTCCTCGCGATCACCCTGCGACGCGACGGCCACCACACGGCAGCCCTGGACCTCCTGGTAGGTACCGCGCAGCAACTCGACATCAGCCGGCCCGAACCCGATGTCCTCGCCGGATACGGCAGCCTGCTGTGCACCGCGGCCTACACCAGCGCTCAAGCCGGCAACGCAGACGCCGCAGACACCTATCTCCGCGAAGCCACCGCGAGCGCCGACCGGCTCACCGGCAGGCGTAGCCCCGCCGGCGTCGTCCCGTTCAGCCCCGCCACCGTCGCGATCTACCGCATCGGCGTGCACACGACCCTCGGCGACACCGCCACCGCGCTGCGCCACGCCGCTACCGTCAACCCAGCCCTGCTGCCCACCGCCGAACGCCACGGCCGGTTCCTGGTCGACACCGCACGAGCATGGGCTCGGCACGGCCGCGCCGACCGAGCCGCCCACGCCGTCCTGGCCGCAAACCGGCACGCCCCTGAGGAAGTCGACCGGGCCAGCGTCCGCGATCTCGTCACCACTCTGCTGTACTCGCCGACCCCGACCCCTGCGGCACTGCGCGACCTTGCCGCCCGTATCGGGGTCCGATGACAGCCGCCGACGCAGCCACCCGACTGCTGACCTCTGCCAACAAACCGCTGACCACCTGACAAGCGGTCGCGGCCGGCGACGAACCGGCGCTGGTCGAGATGGCCACCGACCCCGGGGTACGCCGTTACCTCGGCGGTCCGGAGGACCAGGCGACCGCGGAGGCTGACGCGGCCGAGAAGGTCCGCGCATCACGGTGGAACCAGTTCGTGATCATCGACCGCGCCACCGGTGCGGTGGCCGGCAGCGGCAGCGTGGACCGCAAACGCGGGCCGTGGGAGATCGGAAGGTCATCGTGACCGATGGCACCGGTCCACCCCGAGTCCGTCTCGCAGGTCGCTCGAGAAGACACACCCGAACGGATCCGCCCTGGTGGCTCGCCATGCGAGGACATGCGGGACATGCCGCGCAGGTGAGCCGCCAGGGCGGGCGGGGCTAGGCGCCCGGGGTGAAGACGGCGTGCAGGTGCTGGGGGGTCGGGGCGAGGCGGTAGCGGGGGAGGACGCCCTGGCCGCAGGAGGCGGTGCCGACGCCGCTGGCCGCGGCGTCGAGGGAGAGCCAGGTCTCGGTGGGGGCCGGGAGTTCGTGGTCGTGGGGTGTGGCGGCGATCAGGTCGCGGGACCACGGGCGGACCGTGAGCAGCAGGTCGGTGCCGCGGACGCGCAGGCTGCGGGGGCCGAGGGTGAGCGTCGCGTCGTCGATGACGCGGGCGCCGTGTTCCTGGGGGCGTACCGTGCGGACCGCGAAGGTGTCGCGGTCCGCGGTGAAGGAGCCGGAGCGGGCGCCCTGGCCGGTGTCGGGGTACTGCGGGCCCGGGCCGAAACCGGTCCACGCCACCCGGTCGGTGACGTGCGGGAGGCGCAGGTCGACGCCGGCGCGCGCCCAGTCGCAGGGCCAGGGGCCGTACGGGGTCAGCGTCAGGTCGAGGGCCAGGGACGTGCCGTCGGTGGTCCAGCGCCAGATCACGTCGACGCCGGCGTCGATCACCGGGGGGCCGGTTCGGGTACGCACCACCAGGGCGGGACCGTCGGTGCCGATCTCGACCAGGCGGGTGCGCAGGTCGTGCAGGCGGGCCTTGGCCCAGCGCTCGGCCACCGGGGGGAGGGCGGGCTCGTCCCAGCCGACGCCGCGATCATTCTCGGTCGGGGCGCGCCAGAGCGAGACGGCGATCCCGGACAGGTCGAGGTCGCCGATCCGGGTCGGCATGCCGGTGCGGGTGTCGAAGACGGCGGGCCCGACGGCGATCTCACGGGAATCGGCGGCGACCGGGGCGAGAGCGGTGGGGGCGAGCGTGATCTGGGCGCGCGGCGGGATGTCCTGCGTCCAGGCGATCTCGTGGCCGGTCTCCCGCTCGCGCAGGCTGATCGTCACCACGCCGTCGGCGGGCAGTTCGACCGGGACGACGGCGGACTCCCCGGCGGCGACGACCGGCAGTTTGATCTCGGTGTCATCGTTGAGGAGAGCGGCCAGGTGGGACAGGTCGAGGCCGTGGTAGCGGTTGACCACGGTCAGCGTGGACCGGTCCGGGGAGATCTCCAGGGTCACCGGGGCGAAGACCCGGGCCAGGTCGGCGAGCGCCGGGCCCGGGGTCTTGTCCGCGTGGACCAGTCCGTCCACCACGAAGCTGCCGTCGTGGACCTTCTCGCCGAAGTCGCCGCCGTACAGCTGAATGGAAGGATCCTGAGGGGTCAGGGCGTGCTCGACCCACTCCCAGATGAAGCCGCCGGCCAGACGCGGGTAGCGGTGGAACAGGTCCTGGTATTCGGTGAGGCCGCCGGGGCCGTTGCCCATCGCGTGGGCGTACTCGCAGAGCACGAACGGCAGGCCCGGCTCCTGGCCGATCTGCTCGACCTCGTCGGTCGTCGCGTACATCCGGGAGTAGACGTCGACGTGCCGGCTGCGGCGGTCGCCCTCGTAGTGGACCAGGCGTTCCGGGTCGCGCTGCTTGGCCCAGATCGCGATGGCGTCCAGGTTCGACCCGATGCCGGCCTCGTTGCCGAGGGACCAGATCAGGACGCTGGCGTGGTTCTTGTCGCGTTCGACGGTACGCCGCATCCGGTCCTCGAACGCCGGCAGCCACTGCGGGTCGTCGCTCGGATTGTCGCGCCACCCGGTGAACTCGAAGCCGTGCGTCTCCAGGTCGTTCTCCAGGATGACGTAGAGGCCGATCTCGTCGCAGAGGTCGAGGAACCCCGCCTGCGGCGGATAGTGCGAGGTGCGGACCGCGTTGATGTTGTGCCGCTTCATCAGCAGCAGTTCCTCCCGGGCGACCGCGGGATTCACGGTACGGCCGTGCCGGGGGTCGTGCTCGTGCCGGTTCACGCCGCGGAAGAGCAGGGGCGCGCCATTGAGCAGGAGCACCCCGTCCTCGACGTGGACCGTGCGGAACCCGATCCGCAGGCTGACCGTCTCGGCCGGGGTGCGGACGGTGGCGTCGTAGAGCACCGGGGTCTCGGCGGTCCACGGCTCCACCGCGGGGAGCCGGTGCACGACCCCGGTCGCGGCGTCGTGCAGGCCGAGGGCGGGGACACTCAGGGTCGCGGGTTCGCCGGAGCTCACGTCGACCCGGAGCGTGCCGTCGTGGGCCGCGTGCACGAAGACGTCGTCGATGCCACCCTGCGGGCGCGCGAGCAGGGTCACGCTGCGGAAGATGCCCGGCATCCACCACATGTCCTGGTCTTCCAGGTAGCTGTGCGCCGACCACTGGGCGAGGCGGACGGCGAGCACGTTGGTGCCCGGGCGCAGCACCTCGGTGACCGGGAACTCGGTGGTCAGCCGGCTGCCGCGCAGGGTGCCCAGTTCGGCGCCGTTCAGCCAGACGGTGGCCGCGCCGTCGACGCCCTCGAACCGGAGGACCGCGGGGTGTTCGAGGACGTCGGCGGCCGCCTCGAAGGTGACCAGGTGGTCGTAGACCGGGTTGTCGTCGGGCGGGTACGGCGGGTCCACCGGGAACGGGAACTGCACGTTCGCGTACGTCGGCGACCCGAACCCCTGCAGCGCGAGGTGGCCGGGAACCCGCAGGTCGGCCCAGTCCCCGGCGTCCAGCGCGGCGCCGGGCCGCTGCCAGCCGTCGTCCTCGGCGTGCCGGGGGGAGGGGCGGTGCCGTACCCGCCAGACGCCGTCGAGCGGCTGCGCCGGGGCGTCCGAACGCAGGTGCGCGCGGGGCGGGAGGCCGCCGCGACCGGGCAGCGGAGAGGCGAGATCGTTCACGGTGGTGGAGCTCCTGTGCTGTTGGCGCTGGTGCTTGTCAGTACGGCTGGGAGTGTTCGTCAGTTCGGGACGCGTGCGTTCGGGGTGCGCGTGCTCGTCAGTTCGGTACGTGTGTTCGTCAGTTCGGTACGGAAGTGCCGGCCCGGGCGAGTGCCAGAGCGCCGTCGACGGGCGGGGCGGTCAGTAGTCGCAGGGTCAGGTCCGGTGCGTGGGCGGTCAGGGCTTCTACGAGTCGATCTTGCAGCACGGGCTGGGCGGTCAGCACGCCACCCGCGCCGACGACCACCGTGCCGAGGGCGCCGCGGCGGCGGACGGCGGCGAGATTGCGGGCCAGCGTGCCGGCGGCCTCGTCGATCACGGCGTTCGCGACCGGGGAGCCCCGGTGCAGGGCGTCGAAGATCAGCGGGGCGTGGCGGCCCCAGTCGTACGGCTGGTCGTTGGAGAACGCGAGCGCCAGATCGGCGGGGGAGTCCACCCGGTACGCGCCGTAGAGCAGGGCGACCACCGGGTCGGCGGCGGCCGCGGCGGGGCCCTCGTCGTCGGCGAGGCGGAGCCCGCGGCGGACGGCCTCGCGGACCAGGGCGGGCGCGCTGCCGTAGTCGGCGAGCAGGATGCCGTAGCCGTCGGCGGTGATCACCTCGCCGTCGGCGCCGGTGCCCATCGCGATCGCGCCGGTGCCGACGATCAGCTGGAGGGAGTGGTCCAGGCCGACGGCGGGGCCGAGGAGCTCCGCGTCGTTGACCACGCGTACCGGCCAGGGCAGGTGTGCCGCCAGCGCGGACGCCGCGATCTCCCGCTGTTCGACGGTGTCGAGAGCATGGAGTCCGACAACGACCATCTCAACAGCATCGCCGGAAAAGTCGGAAATAATGCGAGAAAGACGCTCGAAGTTGGATAAATCCGAGAAAGTGGGAGCGTGCCGCCACTCGGAGGACGGAACGATCAGGTCCCGGCGGACGACACCGCTGTCGGCCGGCCCAGCGCTGTCGGCGGTGAACCCCTCGATGGCCAGATGGGTCTTGGTCCCGCCGACATCCACGCCGACAACTGCCTTATGCAAGATAAACCGATCCTTTCGTACGCCGTGCCATCAGCTCGCCGGCACCCAGCAGCGCGGCGTCCCCGCCCAGCCGCCCGGTGACGATGCGCGGAATGAACGGGATCCGCCCGGTCAACCGCTGCTCCAGAGCCCGCACCGTGCCGCCGGTGTCCGCCGGGAGCACCCCGGAGAGCACCACGACCTCGGGATCGAAGACGGACGCCAGCGCCCCGAGCGAGAGCGCCAGATAGTCCAGCGCCTCGTCCGCGGCCGGCCCGCCCGCGTCCAGCACCCGGGCCACCTCGCCGCCGATCCGCGACTCCATGTCACCGGTCCGCGCGAACAGCCGCCCGAACGACTCCCGTCCGCTCAGCAGGTGCCCGATCTCCCCGGCCGCCGCCCGCGATCCCCGGATCAGCCGCCCGCCGTCGACCAGCCCCGCGCCGACGCCGATCCCCAGCACCACCGCGACCAGGCTTGTCGCGCCGGTACCCGCCCCCTGCGCCCACTCGCCGAGCGCGATCGCGTTGGCGTCGTTCTCCACCAGGCAGGGCAGCCCGAACCGGTGCTCGACCACGGATCCGACGGCGAACTGCTGCCAGCCCAGCTCCTCCGAGTTGGAGACCCGCCCCTGCGCATCGACCACGCCCGGCACCGAGACGGCGACGCCGAGCACCGCGCGCTGCGCCTCGCGACAGCGTTCGAGGAGTTCACCGATCAGATCAAAAGCGTCTTTCCCGTACGCCCGGACGCCCGCCGATCCGTCCACCCCGACCAGCATGCCGCGCGCGCCGTCCGCCGAGACCGCCGCCGTGACGATCACCCGGCGCTCGCCGGCGAACCGGAAGAGTGTCGACGGCCGCCCGCCGCCGGCGGACCGTTCCGCCCCGGCCCGCTCGATCAGGCCCTCGTCGAGCAGCGCCGCGCAGAGCCGGTCCACGGTCGCGGGACTGAGCCCGGTGCGTTCGCGCAGCGCGGAGCGGGTCAGCGGGCCGTGCTCCTCGAGGGCGTCCAGCACGGCGGTGCGGTTGATGTCGGTGACGACGCGGGTCGTCGCGGTGCGCGCCGTCGTACCCCGGACCGTCATCCTCGCCCCCTCGGGAAAAACCCGGCATGACCAACCCCGGCATGACCAACCCCGGACTTAACCATCAGTGCGATATGTAACCACGCTCGAAACTATTTCCTCAAGAGATGTGATCATGGGCCTCTCCGCTGGTTGACCCGTTTCTCCTCGTACTGATAGTAAATATGATCATGGCGGGTACTGTCCTCGACTTCATTCACGAGCAGCCGGCGATGCTCCGGCGACTGAACGACCGCGTGCTGGCCCCGGAGCCCGCCGCGCGCCGTGTCGTCCTGGTCGGCTCCGGCACGTCCTACCACGCCTCCCGGATCGCGGCCCCGGCCTTCGGGAACGCGGTCGCCGGTGAGCGCGCGCCCACCGGTGAGCGCGCGCCCGCCTTCGGGAGCGTGCTCGCCACGATCCCGTCCGAGGCGCCCGGGCTGACCGCGGACGATCTGGTCATCGGGGTCTCGCAGTCCGGCACGAGCACGGGGACGCTCGCGGTCCTCCGGCAGGCCCGGTCGGCGGGCGCGCGCACCGTCCTCGTCACCGCCGAGCCCGCGCCGCCGTTCACGCCGGATCGCCTCGTCGACATCGACTGCGGGCCCGAACCCGTCGGTGCCAAGACCAAGGGCTTCACCGCCACGGTCCACGCGCTGCGCCGGCTCGCCGGTGACGCGCGGCCGGTCACGGCGATCACCGGGGAGCTGATCGCCTCCGCCGTCGAGGCCGCGAGGACGGTCCGGCCGCCGACCGCCGTTCACATCGTCACCTGGGGCGACTGGCATCCGCTCGCGGACGAGGGCGGACTCAAGATCCTGGAGATGTCGCTGCTGCCGACCGAGGTGTGGAACGTCGAGGAGTTCCTGCACGGCCCGCATCGCCGACTCTGTGCCACGAGCCTGCTGGTGATCGTCGGCGGCGACGAGCCACCGCGCCGTCATGCCGACGCGCTCGCCTCTTTCGTACACGCCATCGGCGCCCAGGCTCTCGCCGTACGGGAGAAGCAAGAAAAGGGTGACGTGCTCGGCACGGTGATCGACCTCCAGGTCTTGGGGGTGACCCTCGCGGAGCAGAGGGGCATCAGCCCCGAAGCGGACCCGTTTCCCGGCTTCCACAGCAGACTCGGCAGTAAGTAAGACGTCAGCAAGATCCAAGGAGAGTTCGCCATGCCCCGCGCCCATCTCACCCTCGACCCGGCGTTCCCGATCGGGCCGGTCCGCCGGCGTCTCTTCGGCGGCTTCGTCGAGCACCTCGGGCGGCACGTGTACGACGGCATCCACGAGCCCGGCCACCCCACCGCCGGCCCGGACGGCTTCCGCCGCGACGTCGTCGAGCTGGTCCGCGAGCTCGGCGTCAGCACGATCCGCTACCCCGGCGGCAACTTCGTCTCCGGGTACAACTGGGAGGACGGCGTCGGACCGGTCGAGCAGCGCCCGCGCCGGCTCGACCTGGCCTGGCATTCGACCGAGACCAATCAGGTCGGCCTGCACGAGTTCCAGGACTGGCTGGACCTGGTCGGCAGCGACCTGATGCTCGCCGTCAACCTCGGCACCCGCGGCATGCCCGAGGCCCTTGAGCTGCTGGAGTACGCCAACACCACGTCCGGTACGGCCCGCTCCGAGCAGCGCGCGACGAACGGGCGGCAGGATCCGTTCGGTGTCGAGATGTGGTGCCTGGGCAACGAGATGGACGGCGCCTGGCAGCTCGGCCACCGGGACGCGACCGACTACGGCAAGCTCGCCGCGATGACCGCGCGGGCGATGAAGCAGCTCGACCGCAATCTGAAGCTGGTCGTCTGCGGCTCCTCCAACCGCGACATGCCGACCTTCGGCGCGTGGGAGCGGATCGTCCTGGAGCACACCTACGACGACGTGGACCTGATCTCCTGCCACGCGTACTACGAGGAGCACGACGGCGACCTGGCCAGCTTCCTCGCGTCCGGCACCGACATGGACGCGTTCATCGACAGCGTGGTGGCCACCGCCGACCACGTCCGCGCGGTCAAGCGCGCCGAGAAGCGCATCGAGATCTCGTTCGACGAGTGGAACGTCTGGTACCACTCGAAGTGGGCCACGGTGGAGAAGGAGTTCGCCCCGGACGACTGGCCGGTCGCCCCGCGCCTGCTGGAGGACGTCTACTCGGTCGCCGATGCGGTCACCGTCGGCGGCCTGCTGATCTCGCTGCTCAACCACGCCGACCGGGTCGCCTCGGCGAGCCTGGCCCAGCTGGTCAACGTGATCGGCCCGATCATGACCGAGCCGGGCGGCGACGCGTGGCGGCAGACCACGTTCTACCCGTTCTCGCTGACCTCGCGGGCCGCCCAGGGCACCGCGCTGCGAGTCGCGCTGGACGCCGACGCCACGCCCACCGCCCGCTTCGGCGAGGTGCCGGTGGTCTCCGCCGCCGCGACCACCGACGGCGACGGCATCTCCCTGTTCCTGCAGAACCGGGACACCGCCTCACCCACGACGGTGACCGTGGACCTGTCCGCCTTCGGCCGGCTCAGCACGGTCACCGCCTCGGGTATCTGGGACGAGGACCCCTACGCGGTCAACGACCTCGCGAACCAGAACCGGGTCACGCCGCGGACCAACGAGACGGCGGCGCTCTCCGGCTCCACGCTCACCATCGAGCTGCCCGCGGTCTCCTGGACCGTGGTGACCATCTCCTAAACCGGTCTCCTAAACCGGTCTCCTAAACCGGTCTCCTAAACCGGTCTCCTAAACCGGTCTCCTAAACCGGTCTCCTAAACCGGTCCGCCGAACCAGCGGGACAGGGCTTCGTCCAGGTCCCGCTGGTCGTCGCCGGCCCAGGCCACGTGGCCGTCCGGGCGCAGCAGCAGGGCCGGGACGTCCACCGCCGCGGTCGGGTCGGCGAGCAGGCCGACCCGGTCCGCCCAGCCACCCGTGGTCAGCCGCTCGGTACGGTCCAGTAGCAGGCCACGGCCGTCGCGCAGCAGGTCGTAGAGGCGGCCCTGCTTCACCTCGACGTCGCGCAGCCGCCGTCCGACCAGGTCGGGACCGCCGCCGAAGTCGTAGCGGACGCCGATCCCGGCGATCTTCGCGATCAGGTGACGGTTCACCTCCTCGATCCCCATCAGCTCGGCGAACACCCGGCGCACCGCCCGCCGGCCGGGCCCGTCACCGACCAGCTCGGTCTGGGCGCGGGTGTTGTCCAGCACGTCCGCCGCGACCGGATGCCGCTCGGCGTGGTACGTGTCGAGCAGCGTCTCCGGTGCCCAGCCGTTCACCTGCGCGGCCAGCTTCCAGCCGAGATTCACCGCATCCTGTACGCCCAGGTTCAGCCCCTGCCCGCCGAGCGGTGGATGGATGTGCGCGGCGTCCCCGGCGAGCAGCACCCGGCCCACCCGGTACCGCTCGGCCAGCCGGGTGGCGTCGCCGAACCGGGACATCCAGCGCGGCGAGTGCATGCCGAAGTCGGTGCCGGCGACCGCCCGCAGCCGCTCCCGGACGTCCTCGATGGTGGGCTTCCGGTCGCGGTCGGCGACCCCGGCGGCGGGGACCACCACGCGGTAGAGACCGGGCCCCGCTGGCCCGATGATCAGTCTCTTCTCGGTCTCCCGGACCGCGTTCGCCCGGGCGACGATCTCGTCCGCGGGCAGGTCCGACGCCAGCTCGCCCATCAGCGTCTCGTTGCGGGTGGGCTCGCCGGGGAAACCGACACCGAGCAGCTTGCGTACGGTACTCCGGGCGCCGTCGCAGCCGACCAGATAGCGCGCCCGCAGCCGCTCGCCGTCGGCCAGCTCGACCGTCACCCCGTCGTCGTCCTGATCGAATCCGGTCACCGGGGCGCCGTGCCGGACCTCGGCGCCGAGCCCGGTCGCGTGCTCCTCGAGCAGCTGGACGATGACCGGCTGCGGGATGCCCAGCAGATAGGCGTGCGCCGAGTCGAGGCCCTCGGGCGGGGGCGCGGGCACGGCGGCGAAGAACCCACCGGCCGGACGGCGGCGGCCCTTAGCGGCGATGCGGTCCAGTAGCCCGCGCATCGCCATCAGCTCGATGCTGCGGATGTGCAGCCCGACGATGCGGGCGAAGGAGGCGGGCTCGGTCTCCTGGTCCAGCACGAGGACCCGTACGCCGTGCAGCCGCAACTCGGCGGCGAGCATCGCGCCGGTGGGCCCGCAGCCGGCAATGATCACGTCCATGGGTGTCGCCTTTCGGGAGTGCCTCGGCGCTCCCGGCGACACCTACATCAGTCGCCCGACCGTGACGGCAGGGGGAGCACCCGGTTCGATACAGCGTTCACGGGTCCCTCACCTCCTCGCACGACGTCGCGGTCGTCCGGCAACATACCGCCCCGCCGACCACCCGTCCAATCCTTTCCGCCGCTCGCTGCCGCCGCTCGCTGCCGCCGCTCGCTGCCGCCGCTCGCTGCCGCCGCTCGCCGCCGGCCGGGCTCCGCGGGTGAGCGGATCTCTCTGGCTGGCGCTCCGGGGTGTCTCGGGTGCTTGGAGGGACCCGTGAGCGCCAGCTCGTCCGGTTCGGCTGGTGGTGAGGGGTGCCTCGAGCCCTTCCAGGCACCCCTCACCCAAACCCCCAACACCGCGGCCCGTTGGGGCGCGGGCGGGCCCCCCCACCCCCCCCAAAAAAAAAGGCGGGGGGGCCGTGCCCCCGCGAGG
>NZ_JBFAYF010000051.1:0-68596 GCF_040681165.1 Actinoplanes sp. NPDC051851
CGGCTTCGGCTGCATCGACATAACCACACAACCTACCCACCCAGTCCCACGAACGGACACCAGCACCGAATAAGCCAGCAGGGTCACCCGTGAGGGCCAGCCAGGCCGGGAGGGGGGCACCCGCGAGGGCCAGCCAGGACCGGGAGGGGGCGCCCGGCGGCACCGGAGGGGAGCGGACGGTCGGGCGTAGCGTCACGGGCGGCGGGGACGGTCGGGCGCAGCGCCATGGGCGGCGGGGACGGTCAGTCGCAGCGCCACAGGCGGCGGGGGCGGGACTGGTGCAGGGGGGCGGGGACGGCGGCGGCCGCGGTGGCCAGGGAGTCGGCGGCCGCGGCGGCGTTGCGCAGGTCCTCCGGGTCGCGGGTGATCTGGTGGCGGAGCAGCAGGGCCTGCCACTGGCGGCGCCACGCCCGGACGGCGAGTTCGGTGCCCGGGTCGGAGACCAGGACCATGCAGCCGGCCGCGTCCACGGCCGCGTCCCAGTCGGCCGGGGCGTTCGTCCGCTCGGCGCGCTCCTGCAGCAGGTCGAAGAGGACGCCCCACCCGATCACGAGGTCCGGGTGTCCCACCGGAGCCTCGTGAAGCAGGCGGTAGATCTCGTCGATGGCGTGCTGGACGTGCACAGGTTCGCTCGGCTCGGCGGTGTACGCCAAGACGAGGGCAGTATGGATGAACTCCGTGTCGCCCAGACCCGTGTCCATAGGGATAACGGTAGACGTGGATACGCCCCGGTCAAGCCCCAGAAAACGTCACTGGACGGCAACCGGGACAGGACGGAGATCCAACCGGACCGCCGTACCGGGGGTCAGGGACGGTAGCTCGCCGCCCGCCACCTGCGCGACCACCAGCAGTTCTCCCACGGCCACGGTGACCCGGCTGGTCGGTCCGAGGAAGCTGCTCGTGACCACCCGGCCGGTGCCCTCGGCGTCCGGGACGACCCCGATCGACTCGGGCCGGACCAGAGCGGTGGCCTCCCCGGCGCGGTGCTCGCCGACCAGCGGCAGCCGGGCGCCGAGCACCTCGATGAGATCTCCCGAAACCGTGCCGGGCAGCCGGTTGCTGAGGCCCACGAAGTCGGCGACGAACGCGGTCGCCGGGCGCAGGTAGACCTCGGACGGCTCGGCCAGCTGCTCCAGCTTCCCGTCCTTCATCACGCCGACCCGGTCGGCGACCGCGAGGGCCTCCTCCTGGTCGTGGGTGACGAAGAGCGTGGTGGTGCCGACCTCGGTCTGGATCCGGCGGATCTCGTCGCGCAGCTGCACCCGTACCTTGGCGTCCAGGGCGGAGAGCGGCTCGTCGAGCAGCAGCACGGTCGGCTCGATGGCGAGCGCGCGGGCCAGCGCGACCCGCTGCTGCTGGCCGCCGGAGAGCTGATTCGGGTAGCGGGTGGCGTGCGAGTCCAGCCCGACGAGCTCCAGCATCTCGGCGGCGCGCCCGGCGGAGCGCTTGCGGCCGCGCAGCCCGAGGCCGAACTCGACGTTCTGCAGCGCGGTCAGGTGCGGGAAGAGGCTGTACGCCTGGAAAACCATGCCCATGTCGCGCCGGTTCGCGGGCAGCCGGGTGACGTCCTTGCCGTCGACGAGGACCTGACCGCTGTCCGCGTCCTCCAGCCCGGCGAGCACGCGGAGCGCGGTGGTCTTGCCGCAGCCGGAGGGCCCGAGCAGCGCGATGAACTCGCCCGGCGCGATCTCGAGGTCGAGGTCGTCGAGCGCGTGGACGGTGCCGAACGTGCGGCGCAGCCCCTTGAGGTGAACGGCGACGCCGGTCATGAGGACTTCCCTTTCAAACGGAACCGAGACGAGCCGAACAGGGACAGCACCAGGAGCAGGACGAAGGCCAGCGCCAGGGCGGCGAGCGAGACGGCGACCGACATGGTGGCGCTGCTCTTGCCGAGGAACTCGATGGCGACCTGCAGGTTGGTGCGGTGCAGCAGCGACGCGATGGTGAACTCGCCGAGGACCAGCGCCACGGTCAGGAACGCGGCGGAGAGCACCGCCGACCGGATGTTCGGCAGCACCACCCGCCACATCACGGTGAACCAGCCGGACCCGAGGCTCCGGGCGGCCTCGGCGAGCGTCTTCACGTCGATCGCCGAGAGGCCCGCGTCGATGGCGCGGTACGCGTACGGCAGGACCAGCACCGTGTACGCGAAGACCAGGGTGAGCGAGGAGCCGCCGAGGAAGTAGGTGACCCAGGCGTAGACCGGTGCCAGGCCGACCACCAGCACGATCGCCGGGATGGTCAGCGGGAGCAGGCAGAGGAACTCGACGAGCCGGCGTACCCGGGGCAGGCGCAGGCGTACCCAGATCGCGGTCGGCACCAGCAGGACCAGCATCAGCAGCGCGGTCAGGGCCGCCTGCTCCAGCGAGGCCACGATGCCGTCGGCGAGGTCCGGGTACGCCTCGGTCAGCTCACCCCAGTGCAGCAGCATCGGCCAGGTCTTCGCGTCCCGGGTGCTGAACTCCACCATCGCGGCGAGCGGCAGCGCGAAGAAGACGCCGAGCACGATCAGCACGGCCCAGCGGAACACCCGCTGCTTGCGGGCCCGGCGGGCGATCACCCCAGCCACTTGGCGGTCCTTTTCTGCAGGAGGGTGTAGAGCGACATCACCACGGCGACGATCACGACCATGCCGAGCGCCATCGCCTTGCCGACGTTCGCCTGGCCGAGGACGACCTCGCTGGTCAGGGCGCCGCGGATCTGCAGCGGGACGATCGGGCTGCCCTGGCTGACCAGGGCGGCCGCGGTCGCGTACGCGGAGAAGGCGTTGGCGAAGAGCAGCAGGGCGGAACCGAGGAACGCCGGGGCGAGCAGCGGACCGGCCACCCGGGTCCAGTACTGCCAGGTGGTGCCGCCGAGCGACTCGGAGGCCTCGCGCCACTGTGGGCGGATGCCGTCCAGCGCGGGCAGGAACACGATCACCATGAGCGGGATCTGGAAGTACGTGTAGACCAGGATCAGCCCCGGCATCTCGAAGAGCCAGACGCCGTTCGCGAAGATGTCCAGCCCGGCGTGGTCGTGCAGCCAGACCGTGACGAAGCCGGAGAGCCCGATCGTCGCCAGGAACGCGAAGGCCAGGGTGACGCCGCCGAACTGCGCGAGCACACCCGCCGCGGCGGTGACCGCGCGGCGCAGGGCGCCCTCGGGCTTCGCGGTGCTCACGGCGTACGCGAGAAGTGCTCCTGAGAAGGCGCCGATGAGTGCGCTGACCGCCGAGAGGAGGAAGCTGCGGCCGAAGGCCGCGAGAATGTACTCGTCACCGAGAGCGGAGACGTTGTCCAGGGTGAAGCCGTGGCCGCCGTCGCCGGTGAAGGCGCCGATCAGCACGACCAGGGTCGGGATGATCAGGAAGATCGCCACGTAGGCGAAGAACGGCACCGTGCCGAGCAGGGCGGCGCCCCGCAGGCGCGGCCGGGAGGCCACGCGCTGCGGAGTCGCCTCGAGCGTCTCAGCCAATTGCCTTGGCCCAGTTCGCGGCCAGGTACTCCTTGGCCTTGGCGCTCTGGTCCTCGGTCGGGAAGACCGGGGTGCCGGTGACGGCGGGGAGGGCGTCGTAGGTGGTCTTGTCGATCGTGCCGGCCTTCACCATGGCGTCGGCGCGGACCGGGCGGGCACCACCGGCGAGCCAGAGGTTCTGGCCCTCGTCCGAGAAGAGGTACTCCTGCCAGAGCCGGGCGGCGGCCGGGTGCGGCGCGTCCTTGCTGATCGCCTGGTTGTAGTACGAGCCGAGGACGGCGTTCTCCGGGACGAAGACCTTCCAGGTGGTGAGCTTCTTCGACTCGGCGGCGTTCAGGTAGTCCCAGTCGAAGACGACCGGGGTCTGGCCCGACTCGATGGTGGCCGAGGTCGGGTCGACCGGCAGGAAGTTGCCGGCCGCCTTGAGCTGCTTGAAGAAGTCGACGCCCTTGGTCACGTCGTCGACGGTGCCGCCCTGGGCGAGCGAGACCGCCTGGACACCGCCGAACGCGGAACCGGCCTGGGTCGGGTCGCCGTTCAGCGCGACCTTGCCCTTGTAGTCGGCCTTGAGCAGGTCGGCGACGCTGGTCGGGGCCGGGACCTTGGCGCTGTCGTAGCCGATCGACATGTAGCCGCCGTAGTCGTTGACGTAGAGGCCGGTGGACTCCTTCTGTGAGTCCGCGATGTCACCCCAGGTGGAGACCTTGTACGGGGCGAACTTCGCGGTGTTCGCGGTGGCCACCGAGCCGCCGAGGTCGAACACGTCCGGGGCGGTGTCCTGGCCCTTGAGCTGGTCGGCCGCGTTGATCTCGTCCTGGCTGGAGCCGTCCGGCTGGGCCGAGACGACCTTGATGCCGTACTTGTCGCCGAACGCCTTGATGATCGCGCCGTAGTTCGCCCAGTCCGGGGGCAGCGCGATCACGTTGAGCTGCCCCTCCTTCTTGGCGGCGGCGATCAGGGCGTCGAGGCCGCCCAGGTCGGCGGCGCTGGTCGCGGTGGCGGCCGAGCTCGTCGACGCCTCGGTCTCCTTCTCCGGCGGGGAGCAGGCGGCGACGGCCGTCATGGTGACGGCCGCCATGGCCGTGGCGACCGAGCGGGTGAGCGTACGCACTGTGTTCCTCCTTCTGCGCTGCCCGTAATCGGCATGCGCTGGTGGATCATGAAAGTGCCGAGTGGATGGCAGGCATACGTGAGGAGTCCGGGGGGCGACATTTGCCTGGTCCACCGAGGTGATCGGACTCACTGCACCCTTCCATGTCGATGCGGCTGATCGAAAGCGGTCTTTGGTTACAACTAAGCTATGGCCGGGGTTTCTCAAGATCGCCTAGCGCGCCATACTGTCGTCGATGGAGCAGCACGACGAGACAGATCCGTTCGAGGCGCTCAAGGACTGGGCCGCCGAGACCGAGCGGCGTGTCCAGCGCGAGAGCCGGCGGGGCACGCTGGGACGCGTGCTGCGCGTCCTCGGTGTCACCGTGGTCGTCGCCGGGGTGCTCGCGATGGCCGTACCGCTGGTGCACTCGATGCTGGAGGACGCCTCGCCGGAGGCCGCGCCGACGGTCGCCGTCTCCGAGGAGCCCGCGGTCGCCGGCCCCTTCCACGGCACGCCCGCCGCCGCCTACCCGGTCGGCGAGGCCGGGATCGTCATGCCGGAGCCGGCCGCGGTCCAGGGTTTCACCGCCGCGCAGGTGGAGAGCGCGCTCGGCACGGTCCGGTCCGCGCTGATCGCCGGCCGTCTCGACGACGACATGCTGACCGCGCACAAGCCGGACACCTTCCTGAAGACCCTCTCGCCGACCGAGCGCCAGCGGGTGGCGAAGTGGTTCGAGGGCGCCGACTTCACCGGTGTGGCGACCTGGATCGATCGCTCCGTCCAGCTCGACCCCGCCGAGAAACCCCGGGTCAGCGGCGTGGTCACGGTCGCGTCGGCCACCGATGACGATGGCCGCCGGCTGATCCGGATCACCACCAACTTCATCTGGGTGTACGCGTTCATCGGCCAGTTCAACGCCAGCCCGGTGGCCGCCGTGCACGACGAGATCCAGTGGGATTTTCCGGACACGACCAACCTGCGCGACGCCGACCGGGGCATGTGGATCCACTCGACGACGTCGTACACTGCCCTGATCGACTGCGACGCCATCGCGAAGGGCCTGCTCGCACCGACCCCGCTCGGCAACGGCGAGGGCATCACCGGCGACGACCCCAACGAGCTCCTGCGCGCCGACCACGACATGAAGATCGACGGCAACTGCTGATTTCCCCGTACGGTCGTGCCTCCCGGAGAATGGACGGGATGCACGACAGTTCAGAGTGGACGGACATCCGCCGCGGCGACCCGGTCGACGTGCCGGCGGTGATGTCCCTGCTGGACGGCGCGGTCCGCTGGTTGACGGCCCGGGGCCTGGCGGGCCAGTGGGGCAGTTCGCCGCTCTCCGGGAATCCCCGGCTGACCACTCTGATCACCGAGATCGCCACCGCGGGCGGCCTGCACCTGGCGGTCCGCGAGGAGCGGGTGGTGGGCGCGCTCGGGATGGGTTCGGCCCCGGACTACGTCTCCCCGCCCCCGGAGGCCGAGCTGTACATCGTCCTGCTGGTGACCGACCGCGATCACGCCGGCCGGGGCCTGGGCGGGCGGCTGCTCACCCACGCCCGCCGACTCGCCCGCTCCACCGGCGTCGGCCTGATCCGCGTCGACTGCTACGCCGGCGGCCGTCAGGCCCTGGTCCACTACTACGAGACCCAGGGCTTCACCCCGACCGAGACCTTCACGGTCCCCCAGCCCGGCACCGACTGGCCCGGCCAGGTCCTCGCCCAGCACCTCGGCTGACCGTCACCGCCGTCCGCGCCGGAGTCGGCGTGCCCGGTCCACCAGCTCGGTGACCTCGGGTGCGGCGAACGGGGCCACGCCGTCGGGGTCGCAGCAACTCGGCTTGGTGCGCTCACCCTCGGGCACGTCGTCCAGCTCGGCGAGCCGGTAGAGCTCGGCGTACACGTCGACGCCCGGATCTTTCCGCTCGTGTAGGCCGATGAGGAGCACCCAGGCCCTGCCCGGCGCCTCGAAGCCCACGACGACCCGCAGCCGTCCGGTCAGGTGCTTCACGCAGAGGTGGTCGATCGGGAGGTCGCCGGTCAGTCGATATCCGAGTGCCGCGCAGCCCTGAGCCTCGAGCATGTCGAGGAACTGCTCGTAGCTCGTTCTGTCCTTCCTCCGCAGGCCTTCCACCTGTTGCGAGGCACGGGGAGTCTCGGTGACCCGGGTACGCACCGGATCATGCTAGGTCCGTGCTTTCACCTTGATCAGGGTGCTTCACCCGATCGGACGATGCGTCCTTCGCCACGTTGCATCTGCTCGATGCTCTCGGTGAAATCCTCGCGATCGGTCAAGGCCTGGTCGTTGAGGCGGTACCAGACGGCCTCGATCAGGTTGCGGTCGCGGCCCCGGGAGCGCAGATCGCGCACGAGGTGCAGCACCTCGTGCAGGCGCTCCGGGTCGAGAACGAGGCGCTTGTGGTTGCCGGCGGCGACGGTGAGCAGGCCCTCCCTCACCCAGGCCTCGACGGTCTTCCGGCTGAGGTTGAGCAGCTGGGCGGCGATGGTGATCCGGACCGGCTCGCACTCCCGGACGGCCTGCCGCACCGCGTCGAGGATGTCGCGCCGCTGTTCGCCGCGGAGGTTGTCAGCGTGCGCCACCGCCTCCAGGCTCGCGACCCGCTGGAAGAGGTGGAGCACCCGGGTCTCTTCGGTCGCGACTGTCATGACGTCCTCCCCGCCCGTTTGACTTCCGATTATGCGCCTATTTATCGGAAGGCGAAAGGCGGATGGCGTCAGGCGGGGAGGGGGCGGCGGTTCAGGTGCTTCTCGGTCAGTTCGGGGGCCGGGAGGGGGCGGGCGAAGTGGTAGCCCTGGGCCGTGTCGCAGTTGAGCTTCGCCAGGGCCTCGGCGGTCTCGGCGTCCTCGACGCCCTCGGCGACCACCCGCAGGCCCAGGTTGTGGGCCAGGTCGACCGCGGAGGCGACCAGGGCGTGACTGCTCGGGTCGGTCACCATGTCGGCGACGAAGGAGCGGTCGATCTTCAGTTCGTCGACCGGGAGGAGCTTCAGGTACGTCAGGGACGAGTAGCCCGTGCCGAAGTCGTCGATGGAGGTCTTGACGCCCAGGTCGCGGACGCGGTGCAGTGCGTCGATGGTGGTGCTCGGGTCGGACATCACGGTGTGCTCGGTGATCTCGATGCAGAGCAGGTCGCCGGGGACACCGGCCGACTCCAGCAGCGTGGCCAGGCGGGTGGGGAAGGACTCGTCGAGCAGGCTGCGGGTGGAGACGTTCACCGCGACCGGGACGCGGTGGCCGGCGTCCAGCCAGTCGCGGGCCTGCTGAAGGGCGATGGTCAGGACGCGCTCGGTGAACGGGTGGATCAGGCTGGTCGTCTCCAGGACCGGGACGAACATGCCGGGGGAGATCGGGCCCTTGGTCGGGTGGTGCCAGCGGGCCAGGGCCTCGACACCGGCGATCGACTCGTCGGCGAGGCGGACCTTGGGCTGGTAGTGGAGGGTGAACTGGTCGGCGTCGCCGAGGCCGCGGCGCAGGTCGCCGAGGAGGGAGAGGCGGGTGGTGGTGTCGACGCCGGTGTGCGGGCTGAACCGGCGGAAGCCCTCGTGCTGCTGTTTGGCGTCGTGCATGGCGCTGTCGGCGTGGCCGAGCAGGGTGCTGACGTCGTCGTCCGGCGCGGCGGTGGCGGCGCCGATGCTGATCTCCAGGTCGACGGTGATGTCGTCGAGCTGGAACGGCTGGTCGAAGGCCTCGCACAGGCGGTCGGCGACCCGTTCGGCGCGTTCGGTGTCGATGTCGCGCAGCAGGATGGCGAACTCGTCGCCGCCGATCCGGGCGACCAGGTCGGTGTCGCGGACCACGCCGGCCAGGCGCCAGCCCGCCTCGGCCAGCAGGCGGTCGCCCATGTGCGGGCCGAGCTGGTCGTTGACGTGGCGGAAGCCGTTGATGTTGACGGTGAGCACGGTGATGCCGGGGGAGCTGCGGGCGCTCGGGGTGGCGGTCAGCGCGAGCTGGGTGTGCGCGGTGAACGCGGCCCGGTTCGGCAGCCCGGTGAGCGTGTCGGTGGCGGCCATCCGCTCGACCTGGCGGCGGTGGGCACGGACGTTCAGGGCGAAGAGGGTCAGGACGATCAGGCTCAGGACGAAACTGATCACGCTGCCCCAGAAGAGCCGGCGCGAGTCGTGCTGGGCGGCGGCCTGCTGGGCGGTGTAGTACTCCTGGTGCTCGTCGCGGAGCTCCAGGAGCCGGGCCATGTTCCGCCGGTACGCCGGTTCGATGTCGGTCTCCAGCGTGGCCACGGCCTTGGCGTGCTCGCCGCGGTCCAGCAGCGACAGGTACCAGACGATCGCCTGCCGCAGGTTCATCTGCCGCTGGGCGATCAGGCCCACCTCGATCGCGTCGGCCTTCTCGCCGTCGATGGCGGCGATGCGCACGGTCGCCTGGTACGCCTGCTCGTCCACGGCGAGCACCTGCCGCCGTTCCGTGCCGGCCGGGTTGTTCGCGGTCGCCTCGATCAGCGTCATCTCCCAGGCCGAGAGGTAGGCGGCCTGCTGGTACGCGGAGACCTGCTGTCCGGCGCGCACGATGTCGTCGACGATCTGCCCGTGCCGGCGGCTGTCGAGCAGGGCGTACCCGGAGAGGAGCGCAAGCGTGGCGACCAGCAGGCCCACCATCCACCGCCGGGTGCGGCGCAACCGGGTGCCGTCCTGCTCTCGCGCGGGGCGCGGCGTTCTGGCCATCGTGATCAGCCGCCCACGACCCGGTTACGGCCGCCGCGTTTGGCCTGGTATAGGGCCTCGTCGGCGAGTTTCGTCAGCTGATCCGGACCGGCCGCGGTGCTCGGCGAGCCGGAGGTGACGCCGACGCTGATGGTGACGATGCCGGTCTCCGTCAGCTGGTGCGGTTCCTCCATGGCGGCGACCGCGCGGCAGGCCCGCTCCGCCACGATCATCGCGTTCTCCTGGGTGGCGCCCGGCATCACGATGCAGAACTCCTCGCCGCCGTACCTCGCGACCAGGTCGGTGACCCGGACGCTGTTGCGCAGGGACTCGGCGACCAGTTTGAGGCACTCGTCGCCGCCCTGGTGGCCGTAGTGGTCGTTGTACTTCTTGAAGTTGTCGATGTCGATCATCGCGAGGCCGATCGGGTCGTTCGAGCGGATCGAGCGCAGCCACTCGGTCTCCAGGAACGAGGTGAGCTTGCGGCGGTTCGGCAGCCCGGTCAGCGGGTCGGTGACGGTGAGCATCTCCAGGCGGTGGTTCGCCTCGTTCAGCTCCTCGGTACGCTCCGCGACGGTCCGCTCCAGGTTCGCGTAGACCTGGGCGTTCTCCAGCGAGACGGTGAGCTGCCCGGCGATCAGCTGGACCGCGTCAAGCCGGCTGACCGAGAACGCCCGGCGGGTCAGCCGGTTCTCCAGCAGCAGGATGGCCCGGGGCTGACCCTGGCTGATCACCGGGACGACCAGCAGCGAGCAGTGCTCCAGCCAGGCCACGTACGGGTCCCGCGCCACTCGGTCGTCCAGCGACACGTCGTCGACCAGCATCGGCTCGCGGGTGCGCTCGGCGTACCGGATCGCGGTGAGCGGCAGCAGTCCCTGGCGCGCCGCCTCGGCCACGTCCAGCTCCGGCCGGCCGGCGTCGCCGGGCAGCACCCAGACCGCGGCCCGCTCGTCCCAGAGCACCACGTGCACCGCGGTCGCCCCGGTCATCTGGCTGAGCACGTGCTGGACGCGTACCCGCAGGTCGTCGAGCTTCTTCTCGGAGCTCAGCGCCCGGGCCGCCTCCAGCACCGCCATCAGGTCGATCACCTCGGTGCTGAGGTTGATGCTGTGGTTGCCGCCGACCGTGGTGGCCCGGGGCGCGGAGACCCCGGCCAGCGTGGCGGCGAGCGCGGGGTGGGTGCGCTTCAGGTCGTGCACCTTGCCGGTGGCGCCCCAGCGCGCGTACCCGGCGAGCGCCTCGGCGAGCAGCCGGTTGCCGACGTGGTCGAGCCCGTTGTCCAGGTAGAACGCGGCCGCCCGCTCGGTGATCAGCGGGACGTGCCAGGCCCGCCCGGCGCTGGTCGCGTCGGCCATCGCGGCGTCGAACGCGGCGGCCGCGGCGGCGAAGTCGTCGTGCGCGGCGGCCCGGAGCGCCTCGGTGAACCGGTGCATGTGCCGGAAGTTGCCCGGCTGGTCGGCGGCCCGGGCGGCCAGGAAGTCCCGGCTGCGGTCCAGGTCGGCGAGGGCCGCCTCCCGTTCGGCGCCGGTACGGCCACGGGCCCGGCCGGCGGCGCCCAGCGCGGCCAGCAGGTGCGCCGGAGCATGCGTGTACGCGCCGGGCAGCACCGGCAGTATCGGTATCGCCCGGCTGATGTGCCGGTCCAGTCCGTCGCCGTCGCCGTAGACGGCGGCCGCCAGCGCCCGCCACACCGAGAAGTACACGATGGCCGGCTCGTTGCGGGAGATCTCCTCCAGGTACGCGTCCTCGTCGAAGTCCGTGTCGCCGAGCGTGCCCGGCCGGGCGAACTCGCCGTGCATGGCCCGGACCAGCCGCTGGGCGCTGCCGAAGACCGCGGCGTCGTAGCCGGCGCCGGTCCGCTCGCAGAACGCCGCCCCGGCCCGGGCCTCCTGGTCGAAGGCCTCCAGATCGCCGGAGTCCAGGGTCTGCGGCACCGAGGCGAAGAACGTGTAGAGCGCCGTGTACGTGTCCCCGGCCCGGAGCAGCCCGTCGCGCGCCTCGTGCACCTGCCGGATCGACGTCTCCAGCGGCTCGAACCAGTAGATCGTGCCGAGCGAGTGCAGGAACTTGACGAGCGAGGTCTCCGGTTCGTACCCGTACTTCTCGCCGGTCGCCAGTACTTCCCGGACGGCCTGGTACGCGGCACCGTGCGCACCACCGCCGGCGATGGTGATCAGGCCGAGGTTCCCGACGATGCCGGTCATCACGGCGGAGATGCCCTGCTCGGCCCACATCCCGGCGGCGTGCACCACCAGCCACGCCATGGTCTGCTTGTCGGAGAGGAAGGTGACCGGCATCAGCGACTTGATGACCTGGGTGACCGCGCCCATCGTCGGGTCGGTCAGCTCGGTGTGCTCCCGCCCCTCGGCCGAGGTGGCGAGCCAGCGGTAGAAGATCCCCATCCCGGCACCGATCCGCGGGCCCATCTCCGGCGGGGCGGGCACGTCGACGCCGAGACGGGTCATCATGTCCAGCCCGAGGGTGATCGCCTCGGCGAACCGGCCCCGCTTGGCCAGGCCGCCGATGTGCGCGGTGAGCGGGCCGGCGAGCCAGAGCGCGTCGTGATCGCCCGCGGACAGATCGGCGAACACGGCGTCGGCCTCGTCGAACCGGCCCAGCCCGCACAGGGCCGCGTGCCACTCGGCGCGGACCTCGTCGTACCCGAAATCGGTGGGACCCAGCACCCGCAGCGTGGCCGCGAGATAGAGCTCGCCCGCCACGTGATTGGCGACCAGGCGGGCCGCGGCCGCGGCCTTGCGCAGCGAGGACGCGCCGACCAGGCGCTCACCCGGCGCGGTGGCGCCCGGCTCGGCCAGCAGATCCACCGCGGTCAGGTAGAGCGGCGCCGCGGCGACGGCGAACTCCGGGTCGGCGGCCAGCCGCCGGGCCACCACCAGGCTGACCCGGGTCCGGGCCGCCGGTTCCAGCCGGCCGTACGCCGCCTGGTGCACCCGGTCGTGCCGGAAGCAGACCGCGGTCGGGGCGATCGAGAGCAGCCCGTCGTCGGCGGCCGGCAGCAGCGCGGTGTGTATCTCGGCGTCGGTCCAGCCGGAGGCCACCCGCAGCATGCTCAGGTCGACCTCGCTGCCCAGGCAGGCGATCAGCCCGACCAGTTCCCGGGTGTCCTCGGGCAGCGCCTCGATCCGGGCGCTGATCAGGCCGACCACGTCGCCGTGCCCGACGAAGCGGCGGACCGCCGACTCGTCCCAGCGCCACCCGGCGCCCTCCGGCACCAGGACGGTCTCCCGGCGCAGCGCGTTGATCAGCTCCACCGTGTCGAACGGGTTACCGCCGGTCCGCTCGGCCAGCACCCGGGCCAGCGGCGCGGCCCGCTCGACCGGCAGCCGCAGCATCTCGGCGGCGAGCACCTCCAGGTGCTCGGGGCCGAGGTTGGCCAGCCGTACCTCGGCGGCCTCGCCGCGGTCCCGGCGCAGGCGGGCCAGCACCGAGCTGAGCGGGTGCGTCTCGTCGACCTCCTCCTCCCGGTACGCGCCGAGCACCAGCAGGCCGGGCAGGTCGCCGCGGCCCAGCAGGTCGTCGAAGAAGGCGAACGCCGGACCGGAGGCCCACTGGAGGTCGTCGACGAAGAAGACCACCGGGCTGGCCACGGTCGCCACTGTGCGCAGCAGCGTCAGGCCGGCGTGCCGGACCCGGGCGAAGACCACCCGGGGCTCCTCGTCCTCCGGCTGCTCGGCCGGGACGTCGAGCAGCGCCTGCACCGGCGGCATCATGTACGCGATGAGGCCGGCGTCCGGGCCGAGCGCCTCCCGCAGGCGGGCCCGCAGCACGGTCACCACCTCGTCGGGCTCGGCGAGCAGCTGGGTGCCGAGCTGGTCGAAGGCTTCGCGGATGGCGTCGCCGCCCAGGTCGTGGCGGTACTGGTCGAACTTGCCGGTGACGAAGCGGCCACCGGCGGCGGCCACCGCCGGGCGCAACCGGTCGACGAGCGCGGTCTTGCCGACCCCGGACGGGCCGGTGATCATGGCGAGCGCGCTGCGGCCGCCGGTCACCTCGGCGAGTAGCCCGTGCAGCGCGGCCATCGGGGCGTCCCGGCCGATCAGCCGGGCCGGCGGGGCGAGCCGGATCGGAAAGTCCCGGGCGCCGAGCGTGAAGACGGCCGCCAGCCCGTGCAGGTGGCAGTCGTGGAGCAGGGCCAGGTCGTACGCGAGGCCCTCGCCGCTCTGGTAGCGCTGGTCCGGCTCCTTCCGCAGCAGCCGCATGATGATCTCGGAGAGGACCGCCGGTACCTCGGGGTTCACCTCACCGGGCGGCACCGGGACCTTGGCCAGGTGATCGTGGATCAGGCCGAGCGGGTCGCGGTCCCGGCCGAACGGCGGATCGCCGGTGGCCAGTTCGTAGAGGGTGGCGCCGAGGGCGTACAGGTCGGCGCGGTGGTCGACCGGGCGGCCGGTGCGCCCGGTCTGCTCCGGCGCGAGGTACGGCAGGGTGCCGGCCAGACCGTCCTCGGGGACGTCGGCCGACCGGTTCTGCGCGGAGAGGGTGGCGAGCTCGAAGTCGATCAGGGTGGGCGTGCCGTCCTCGGCGAGCAGCACGTTCGCCGGGCTCACGTCGCGGTGGATCACCCCGTTGCGGTGTACGGCGGCGAGCACCTCGGCCAGCGCGTGGGCCACCTCGATCAGTGGGCCGGTGGACCAGGGAGTGGGCCGTTCGGCGAGTGTCCGGGAATCGGCGTCGACCAGCTCCAGGGTGCCCTCGGGCCAGGTGCCCGGCGCGAGGCGGGGTATCCCGTCGACACCGGCGAGGTGGCGGAGGATCGCCAGCTCGTTACCGAGCCGGGCGGCGGCGCCGGAGCCCAGGGGCTGCTTGCGGACGACCCGCGCGCCGTCCGCCGAGCGGATCCGTGCGACGCGGGTACGGTCGCTGTCGTACAGCAGTTCTTCGCGCCCGTCGGACCTCACGCCGCATTGTTCGGCAGATCACGCCCTGTTGTGAGGATTACCGGGTTTGCGGGTGCGGTCGTCGCCCGCGAAGCCGTTCATCGCTCGAGAATCCGTTTGAGGAGTGCCAGGTCGGCGGCGACCGCGGCGGCGTCCCGGTCGAATTCCGGGCCGGTCATGCCCGGCATCCGCCGTACCGTGAAAACGATCTCTGAAGTGGTGCCGTCGGCGAGCACCCGCACCGGCATGTAGACCACGTCGCCGCCCGGCAGGTGGACGTGGTGGTCGAGGACGCCGAACGCGTTCTCCGGCGCGAAGACCACCTCGGCGCGGCCTCCGCCGTCCGGCGTCTGGACGTACCATCGATGGTCAATTTCGGTCAGGCTGCTGCCGACGCCGTGTGCCCAGTGCGCCAGGTTGGCGGGATTTCGCACGTACGCGTAGACGTCCGCGGCCGGGCGGTCGATGTGCTCGCTGACATGCCGTGACTCCGTCGCCATGACCGGATCATCCCACGGCCGCCTGATGGACACCTCTTGACGGCGCCCGGAACGGCGGACATAGTCCGTATCCATGAATGTGACGTTGTTCCGTTCTTGGAAACGGATTGTGTCGGCGGCGCTGGTCGCCGGCCTCTCCGTGACCCTGGTGGCGGCCCCCGCGGAGGCCGCCACGACCGTCGCCGGCTACACGACGACCATCAACGGCGACAGTGCCGACGTCTACTACCCGGCGACCGGATCGAACCTGCCGGTGGCGCTCCTGCTGCAGGGCGCGGACGTCGACAAGTCCTACTACTCCACCTTCGCGTCGACGGTCGCCTCGTACGGCTTCGTCGTCGCCGTCCCCAACCACACCCGGACCCTGTTCGGCGTGACCGGCCTCTACCCCGAGGGCGCGCAGGCCGGCTGGACCGTCAGCTGGGCGGAGGCCGAGGACGCGAGCTCCTCGTCGCCGCTCTACCACCGCATCGACGAGGACACGCTGGTCATCGCCGGTCACTCGTTCGGCGCGGCCACCGCGCTGAGCCTGAGCACCGGGCTCTGCGTCATCCCGTTCTGCGCGATCGTCAACACCGCGCCCTCGGAGCTCGAGGCGGTGGCCACGTACGGCGGGAACAACGTCCTCTACGGCACCTCGCTCGTCCTGCCGGTGCTCAACACCGTGCCGGTCGGGTACGTCCAGGGCAGCGCCGACGGCGTCGCGACCCCGGACGAGGGGAAGAGCACCTACAACCTCACCACGGGTACGCCCAAGGCCTTCATCACGGTGGCCGGCACCAACCACTACGGGATCACCGACGTGCAGAACCCGTCCGGCGCGGCCGCGGACGCTTCGGCGCAGACACTCGACCAGGCGGTCGGCGTCGAGACGATCGCGCGGTGGACGGCGTACTGGCTGCTGGCCCAGCTCGGCAGCAGCGCGGCGAAGAAGTACGTCTACACCACCGGCGACGCGGCCGACGCGAACGTGACGGTCGAGTACGTCAAGTGACCGGCGGGCCGGTGGGGCTTCCTCCCCACCGGCCCGCTTGACGGAACGTCACCCGTGACGGGGCGTGTGCACGTGATCAGGACCGGTCGCCGGGTCGCCGGGTCGACGTCCGACTACCGGATCCGGTCCCTTCTCAGGCGGCGCCGGTCCCTTCCCGGACGGCGCCGGTCCCTTATCAGGCGGCGCCGGTGACCAGCAGGTGGCTACTCGCGGCGATCACGTCCGGCTCGCTGCTGTAGAGCCGGGCCAGCTCCAGCGCCGCCGCGAACACCCGGTCCGCGTCCGGCCCCTTCGCCGCCGCCTCCGCGGCCGCCCACGCCGGCCCCTCGACGCCGTGCACCACGATCTCGCGCAGCCCGGCCTCCCGGCACTCGCCGATCAGCTCGCCGACCCGATGGAAGTACGCCTCGGTGAACCCGATCGACGCGTCGTTGCGCCCGTCGTCGATCAGCTCCCGGAAGTGCTCGCGCATCCGCCCGCCGTCGTTCGGGTCCCACCGCCCGGTCGCGGTGAGATCCACCGGCCCGGCGAACCGGGAGATCGCCGCCGCCGCGATCCGGCCACCCGGCCGGGTCACCCGGATCGCCTCGCGCAGCGCCCGCACCCGGTCGTCCCGGTCGTGCAGGTGATACAGCGGCCCGAGCAGCAGCGTCGCGTCCCACGTGCCGTCCGGCTCCGGCAGCTTGCGCGCGTCCCCGACGACCGCGTCGATCGGCGGCTCCCCGGCCCGCGCCTGCGCCACGTGCGCCGGCACCAGATCGATGAGCCGCACCCGGTGACCGTCCGCGATCAGCTCCCGCGCGTAGGCACCCGGTCCGCCCCCGACGTCGAGCACGCTGCCCTTCTCACCCAGCAGCTCCCGCAGTAACTCCAGCGTCCGGATCCGCTCCAGCCTGCTCTGTGGCCGCCGTTCCAGTCGCCCCGCCTCGTCGTAGCGCTCGGTATAGAACCCGACGATCTCCCCGCTTCGCTCCATGATGGAACTCTGTCCTCCCTCCACTCCTCCATTCCACCCCTTTTCCCAGTACGCCCACCGCCGGAATCTCGCCCCGCCCCACACTCGGCTGGTACCGGCGGGTGCCTCAGCGCCCCGCCGAGGCACCTCTGGTCGTCAGCTGCACGGTTTTGGCTGGTGCTGGCGGGTGTGTCGGGGCCGTCGAGACACCTCTGGCCCTGCTGGTCAATTCTTGACCACCTGGGCGGGACGCCGGATCCCGTGACGGGGTGCCCGCTCGAACACTCGCCGTCCGTGGATCGTCGGCTCCGCCTGCCCGGGGTTCGTTCGTGGACCGGCCGGGCGGGTACCCCGCAGGCGGTGAGCCGGCGCGGTCCGGGGTGCCTCAGAGCGGTCGGCTGGTGGTCCGGGGTGTCTCAGCCCCTCCGAGAGACCCGTGAACGCCAGCCGCGCCGGGAAAGCTGGCACCCAGAGGTCACTCAAGCCCGCCGACACACCCATGAACGCCAGCCACGAAGATCGTCCCCGCGATTGATCATGAAATGTCGATCAAGCCCGGCCAAACAGGGCCCACCCCGCGACCCCCGCCGGTGACGAGCCTGCCGGAATTGACCAGCGGGGTCACCTCTGGCGGGACTGCCCGGGAAACGGTGTAAACGGCACCGCATCGATCGCGGAGTGCCAGGTCGACGCCGTCCGCGCACCGCCGTCACGGCGATCGGTGGACAGTCCCACAGGGAGTGTGCTGGTGGGTGTATCGGGGGTGGTTTGTGCTGGGTGTTGTCGGCCGGATGACGGTGGGGCGGGACGGAGCGGGCATATCGTCCGGGGGTGGTGTGGGGGATCCTGCGGGCGGCGGGCCCGGCGGCGGTGCGGGCCGGGGTGAGTGTGGCGGTGCCGCTGGCGGCGGTGCTCGTCGTGGGGCGGCCCGAGTGGGCGATGTATGCGGCGTTCGGGGCGTTCACCTCGCTCTACGGGCGGAACCGGGTCCATCTGTCGCGGCTCGTCATGCAGGCGAGCGCGGCGGCGGCGCTGGTGACGGCGGTGCTTGCCGGGGTGCTGGTGGGTGCGCTGCGGGAGAGATCCTGGCCGGCGGTGATCGGGGCGGCGGTCGTCGCGGGGGTCGGCATGCTGGTCGCCGGGGCCGCGGACTGGCATCCGCCGGGGGCGATGTTCCTGGTGTTCGCGTTCGGGGCGGTGGCTTCGGTGTCGCATCGGCTGGCGGACGTGCCGCTGGCGGTGAGTGTGGCGGTGTGCAGTGCGGGATTCTCCCTCGTGGTGGGGAACGCGGTCGGGATGCTGCGCCGGGCACCCGATCCGGGCGAACCCGGGAACCCCCGTCACCCGCACGACCCCGCGCCGGAACGTCATTCGGAGCGTCCCGCGGCTGGGGGATCGGCGGGCGTGGCCGGTGGGGCCGATGTCGGGGGAGCGGTCAGAGGGGCGGTGGCGGCGCTTGTGGCGGGGAGTGTGGCTACCGGAGTGGGAATCGGGCATCCCTACTGGGCGACCGTGGCGGCCGTCGCGCCGTTGAGTGCGCGTGGTGTGTCGGCTCAGCTCGGGCGGGCCGGGCACCGGATCGCGGGGACGCTGGCCGGGCTCGTGGTGGCGGCCGCGGTGCTGTCGTTGGGGCTGTCCGAGTACCCCGCCGTCGTCCTGCTGGCGTTTCTGCAGGTGGGGGCCGAGCTTCTGGTGGGGCGGCACTACGGGGCGGCGATGGTCCTCATCACGCCGCTGGCGTTGCTGATGAACCAGGTGGTGGCCCCGCGGCCGATCGGCCAGCTGCTCTGGGACCGTGGCGTGGAGACGGTGGTGGGCGGGCTGGTCGCCTGCGCGGTGATCCTCGGTTCCGGATGGCTGACCCGCCGCCGACAGGTGCGAGGCGAGATCTGACGCGAAGGAAGACGGGCCGTGGCCCCGGCACCGCCGGTGGAGGACGGCGGGACGGGGCCACGGCGTTGCGGGGATGAAAGCCGGGGAGTAGAGACGGCGGTGGCGATCGGGGTGGGGTCGCCGCCGGGTGAGGCGGCGGCCGTGATCGCTAGAAGGCGCCCTCCGGGGCCACGTCGGTGCCGCCGCGGCCGGTGGTCGCGTGCAGGCTGCCGTCGGGGTAGAGGCCGGACCTGGTCAGGGCCAGGGTCAGGACCGCGTGGGCGGCGCCGTCGCCCAGTTCCTGGATGGCCTTGGTGTTCAGGTTGCTGATGTCGTCGCAGGCCTGGTGGTAGCAGGAGTCGTACGCCTCGCCGGCCGTGCCGCCGTACGTCGCGGCCTGGGCCTGCGTCTTGGCGCCCTCGGCGCCGCTGAACAGGCCGCCGGCCGGGATGCCGGCGTCGATGAAGGCGCCGTAGTCGCTGCGGCCGTCGAACGCGGTCGGGTCGGTGGCGAGGTTCTGGGTGGCGAAGTAGTCGGTGAAGATCTGCTCGATCTGGCCGGAGCCCTCGGGGCCCTCGGCGCCGAGTGAGGAGCCGTCGCCGTCGTAGACGAAGCGGACGTAGTTCGGGGAGGCGATCATGTCGAAGTTCAGGTTGGCGTAGATCCTGGCCAGGTCGGCGTCGGGCAGGGTCGCCACGTAGTGCTCGGAGCCGAGCGTGCCGGACTCCTCGGCGCCCCAGAACGCGAACCGTACCTTCTGGCGGGGCTTGATCTTGAGCTTGGCGAACTGGACGGCGATCTCCAGGTTGAGGGCGACGCCGCTGCCGTCGTCGTTGATGCCGGGGCCCTTGACGACCGAGTCGAGGTGGGCGCCGACCACGATCACCCTGTCCGGGTCGCCGCCCGGGGTGTCCGCGATGATGTTGCTGGTGGTGGCGTTCGGGTCGGTGAACGTGCTGGTCACGACGTGCAGCACCACGTCACCGGCGGAGGCGGCGGCGTCCAGGGCGCTGCCGTCGGCGAAGCTGAGGCCGACCACCGGCAGATCCGTCGGGCCGCCGAGGGTGCCGTCGAGCAACTCCTGCCGGCCCTCCTGACCCTCGTTGAAGATGATCACCGCGTCGTACCCGGCCGCCTCGGCGTTCGCGGTCTTGACGGCGAACGTGCAGGTGCCGCGCTGGACCAGGGCGATCTCCGGTTCGGTCGCCGACGCGGGCGTGAAGTCCTCGGGCTCGCAGCCGGCGGACGACGACGGCGTCTCGGCGGGCGGGAGCACGTTGTCCAGCGCCGGGACCACCTTTCCGGTGACGTCGCCGGAGCCGGAGAAGTCGAAGATGGCGGTCTCGTAGTCGTCGCCGGCCGGTGACACCCGGCTGAGCTGAGGGTCGGCCAGCTCCTTGAAGAACGGGAAGGTGAACGGCTGCTCGGTGACCCGGTAGCCGGCCTTCTTGAGGGTCTGCTTGACGTAGTCGGCGCTCGCGGCGAATCCGGGCGTACCGGACGCGCGGGTGCCGTCGTTCTGGTCGGCGATCCGCTGCAGCACGCGCTCGTGCCCGAGGATCCCGGAGACGGTGACCGCGTCCCGCAGCTTCTTGGTGTTCACCTGGTCGACGGCGGACGCCGCCTGCGGGGCCAGGGTGACCACTAACGCGGTGACGACGAGGGGAATGGCGATGATGCGCAAGAGTCCTCCTCCGTGCGAGGCCGCGCGCCGCCGCCGTGTCTCCGGCACCGTCCCGCGGCATCGAGGGTGATCAGCACATGCAGATTAACCGATATGAATGCCGGGGTGGAGGCGCCGCCGTGTCACTGTGGAGGAGGAGCAGCGGAAGGAGAGGACCATGTCTGATGCGGGCTTCGCGCGTTCGCGCGGCCTTCTTTTCGAGTACGCGGGCGCCTCGGTGGAGCTGGTCGACGCCGCGACGATCCTGGCCGCCGCCCGGGTGAACACGATCGACCTGGTACACCGGGCGGTCTGGCCCGCGCCGGTGCGCCGGGTGGACCTGACGGTGTCCGGACCGGACGAGACCGTGCACGTCTTCACCGCCGCGATCACCGTGGGGCCCGAGGAGATGACCACCGAGCGGGTGCGCGGGATGGTCCTCGGCAACGATCCGCTCGGCGTCCTGCTGGCCAAGCGGATCAGAGAAGGCGATCCGGTCGCCACGCGCATCGTGGACGGGGTCGGGGCGGCGGCCGTCACGGCGTACCGGAAACTCGGTCTTGATCGGCAACCGAGCGTGACCTCGCCGCGCGAACCGGGAGTGATCGCGGACGCCGCGCTGGGGTTGCAGGCGGCCGTGACCTGGGACGATGAGGGGACCGTGGCGCGGATGCGCGCCGAGGTGCCCAGGGACGAGGTGACGCCGGACCACCTGCGCGCCTTCGTGACGCTGACCCTGCAGGCGGTGGCCGAGCTGGCCGGGCCGGACTCGCTGCGCGGGCGCAGCTACGTGTTCAGCCGGGAGAGCCTGCCACGCACGCCGGTCACCACCGACACCGTCACCCTGGACATGGTCGGTGGCCTCGGCGACGTCGTCGCCGAGCTGCGCCAGATCGCCGTTTCGTTCCGGCATCCGGAGGCGATGGCACGGTGGGGGGCACGTCGCCCGCAGGGCCTTCTGATGTACGGGCCACCCGGTACCGGCAAGACCATGCTGTCCCGCGCGCTCGCCAACGAGATCGGCGCGGACTTCCGGGAGATCCGCACCCCGGAGATCCTGGACAAGTGGCTGGGCGGCTCGGAGCGCAACGTCAAGCAGATCTTCCGGGACGCGCGCCGCTACCGGGTGCCGACCCTGATGCTCTTCGACGAGTTCGACTCGATCGTGAGCTACGCGGGCGCGGGTGGCGACGCGGCGAGCCAGGCGCTGAACGCGGTGGCCGGCATCTTCAAGCAGGAGATGAACGACCTGATCGAGGAGAACCCGAACGTGATCGTGGTGGCGACCACGAACTTCCCGCAACGGGTGGACGAGTCGCTGATCCGTTCCGGTCGCTTCGACGTGAAGATCAGCGTCCCGAAGCCGGACGAGGCGAGCCGCACCGAGATCTTCCGCAAGATGATCCAGGGCCTGGTGTCGGTGCACGAGGCCGGGGGCTTCCGGATGTTCGGGGACGATCTGGAGCTGGGCGCGCTCGGGGTGGCGAGCACCGGGATGACGGGGGCGGACATCCGCGAGGTCCTGCGCCGGGTCCAGCTGGCGAAGGCGATGCAGGAGGCGCGGACCGGCGGCCCGGTCGACCCGATCTCCCAGCAGGACCTCCTCGACGCCGTCCGCGACCTGCGCGGCCGTTAGAGGGATTCCAGCACGCCCACCAGGAGGTGGCGATTCGCGGCGACGACGAACCTCTGCCTGTCGTCCCGCGCGAACGACCAGGCCAGGTCGTTCCCCTTCTCGTCGCAGGCCACCGCGCCGGCCAGGGTGGCGAAGTGCAGGCCGGGGAGGAGGTCGCGGGGCGGGAACCCCTTGGCCAGCTCGACCACGGCGTCGCACTGGCCCGAGCCCACCTTGGCCACGTCGAGCGGGCCACCGTAGTTGAGGATCAGGGCGGCCCGGCTCTCCAGCAGGCGCCGGTGGGCGCCCGAGGTGCGCCGTGCGGGGGTCGGCGAGTACGACACCACGAAAGCGTCGTCCAGCGTGGAGACGGCGGAGGGCTGCGCCGTGGCGCCGTTCCGGCTGGCGATCGATCCCCGGGCGACGAAATCGCTCTCGGTGAAGATCTCGTGAATGCGCGAGTAGACCGGAATCCCCCGCTCGGCGTCGACGAGGCTGAACGCGATCGAGGCCAGGGGATAACCGTGCGCCACCATGTCGGACCCGTCGATCGGGTCGATGATGGCCAGGTATCGATCACCGGATCCGACCGAGAACTCCGCGCTCTCCTCGCTGCTGATCCGCATGCCCAATCCGCTGCGGTCGAGCACCTCGAAGATGCGATTCTCCGCCATCCGGTCGAAATCATGGGTGACGTCGCCGTCCTCCCTGGTCCGCAGCGCCGCCAGGCCGTCGAGGTCACGGACACGACGCCGGACCTCGGCACCGAGATCGGCGAACTGGCGTGCGAGATCGAGATCCAGGCGTCCGAGCGCCTCGTCATCGGTCATCACTGGTATGTCCCTCCTGGTGGCAGCCTTGCAAGTATCACAAGGACTCGATAGCCGTCCAGTTCGACGCCGAGCCTTCGGAGCCGTTCACCTGAAAGGGCGCCAACGGCTTTGGTGATGCCAGGGTCGACGGCGACCTCGAATCCTCGCGTCCGCAGCCGGTGGACCGTATCGTCGGGATTCAAGTAGTCGAAGTGAGTGAACATCAGGCTCCCGCCGGGGTTGAGAAGATTCTCGGCGTGCTCGCACAGCCACTCGATGAATGCGCGGCCGTTCTCTCCGCCGTCGTTGGCGAGACTGATCCACGAATGCCGGCCGTCGCCGGGATTCGTATGGCCGGTGGGTAGCTGCGGCGGATTCGTGACGACGAGATCGTAGGAGCCGATGTCGCCGGCGCACATGATGTCCGCGTGGAGGGTCCGGAGGTCATCGGCCACATGATTCAGGACGGCGTTACGGGAACACGTCAGAACCGCGTTCTCGTTGATGTCGACGGCGACCACCCGGATGCCTCGCCGGGCGAGGCGGAGCGCCAGCAGGCCATTGCCGCATCCGATCACCAGAGCGGTGCCGGCCCCGACCTCGTCGGTCCGAAGGGCGAGGCAGACCGTGTCGCGGCCGATGGGGTGCACGCCCTCGCCCTCGATGATCAGCAGGCCGTCGTGGATGCACAATCGCGTCAGATCGATGGTCATTCGCGGCTCCCCGGGAGGCAGCGGTACTGCCAGCGATCGGATCTCGCGGCGCCGGGGTCGTCCAGAACGCGAACGCCGCGTTGCCACTGGTTTCTGGGACAGGGCAGGCACATGCGCATCGCGCATCTCCGGCACACGACCCGGCCGGTCGTGTAGCAGTCCTGGTGCCGATGGCGAAGATAGAGCCGCCGATCGCATCTCTGGTCGTCGCAGACGTACGGGATGACCACACCGCTCCGGTACCCGATCAGCAGGATCGTGCCCGACAGCACCAGGGTCGCGCCCGCGCCGAGAAATGCGGCTGGCAACATCGCGGCCGCTCCGTCGATCCTCCGGGTGCCGAAGTCGCTGATGACGGAGAGATAGACGGCGCCCGCGGTGCCGAGTGCTCCCGCGATGATCGCGGTGAGCGTGATGGCGAATCCCAGGTCCCGGCGGCGTGAGTAGAGCGTGTGCCGGTCGAGGACCACCAACTCGGCGAAAGCCGTCACGGCGGGGATCGTGAGACCGACGAGCATGGCGAGGTACTGCGCCAGTTCTGCCCGTGATCCCGAGATGATGACCTCTGCCATCAGCCACGCCGCGAGGAATCCGAGACCGGCGAAGACCAGGTTGGAGGCGGATCTGAGCAGGACCGTCGACGGATCCCGGATGAATCCGTAGAGCAGGTCGAGCCGCCGATGCGCGCCGTAGAGCAGGACGGTGCGCAGACCTCCGATCGCCGGTCGGCTCGGAAAGGCGAGAGCGAAGTTCCCTTTGGTGAAGCAGGTCATTCCACCAGGCACCCGATGGATGTGGATACGGGCGGGAACGTCGCTGAACCCTTCGGCCCAGGTGATGCGCAACGGACAGACGGAGCGGTTGACCGGACTGCGTTCCGAGAGCGGGAGAAGCAGATTGGTGATCTCAAGCTCGATGGTGATGACTGTTGCCGCGTCAAGGGGCTCGGTGGCGCTGAAGAGAACCGTGATCCCGGCTTCGGATCGCCGTACGAATACCTCCGAGACGTTCGCCGAGTGCCCGATGGCGCGAACATCGAGATCACCGGTCGAGCGGCCGTCCCGGACCACGAAAGGATCCCCGTACTGCCAGTTGGTCGCCAGCGAGCAGATCGCCGTGTTCCGGGGCACCGGCGCAACTGCCGGGAGACGTGCGGACACGGTCACGGCCGTCACGCCGCCGAAGGCGGAGAAATCGAGCGTGATCGTGTTGCATTCGACCCAGTTCCCGGAAAGGGCGGCGAGGCGGCGGTAGTAGAGATCGAAACCGGTCGGCGTCCGTGCGCGATTCACAGGCGTCACACTCCCTCGGACCACTGCGGGGGTCCGTATGCGGGGCGGAGCGGCATCTCGTGTGAACGACACCCTAGGCGAAGCGCTAGGGACGCGACAACGGCGGCGTCAGGCCGCGCGGTCGGCGAGGGTGGGGAAAGGGTCGGCGGCAGGGCGGCCGAAGTGGTAGCCCTGGGCGTGGCGGTAACCCAAGCGGTGGAGCTCGTCGGCCTGGGCGGCCGTTTCGACGCCCTCGGCGACCGCGACCAGGCCCAGGCCCTCGGTCACGTGGATCATCGAGGCGGCGATGACCGCGTCGCGGCCGGCCTGGGTGACGTTGACGACGAAGGACTTGTCGACCTTGAGGATGCGGACCGGGACGGTCTGCAGGATGCCGAGGGACGAGTGGCCGGTGCCGAAGTCGTCCAGGGCTATCTCGATGCCGAGGGCGTCCAGGTCGTGGACCGCGCGGACGGCCGCCTCGCCGCCGAAGACCGCGGTCTCGGTGACCTCGGCGACCAGGTGGGCCGGGTCCATGCCGGTCTCGGCGAGCACCCGGGCCACCGTGCCGACGAAGCCCGGCTCGGCGAGCTGGCGGGCCGAGACGTTCACGCCGACGTGTGCCGGGGCGACGCCGCGGGCCGTCCACTCGCGGTACTGCAGGCAGGCGGTGCGCAGGATCCACTCGCCCAGCTCGACGATCAGGCCGTTGCGCTCGGCGACCGGGATGAACTCGGCCGGGCTGACGAAACCCCGCTCCGGGTGCTGCCAGCGGATCAGGCTCTCCACGGCGACGACCCGGCCGTGCGGCAGCTCGACGATCGGCTGGTAGGCGAGGTGGAACTGGCCCTCGTCGATCGCGGTGCGGATGTCGGCGCCGAGGCGGGCCTCCTCGCCGGCCCGGGTGTCGAGGTCCGGGTCGTACCAGTGGTGGCGGCCGCCGGTGGCCTTGGCGGCGTACATCGCCACGTCGGCGCGGCGCAGCAACTCGCCGGGGGTCGTGCCGGTCGCGGCGGCGATGCCGATGCTGGTGTCGACGAGCAGGTCGTGGTCGCCCGCGTGGACCGGGCGGCGGACGGCGGTGCGCAGCCGGTCGGCGAGCGAGTCGACGGAGATATCCGATATCTCCGTCAGCAGGATGGCGAACTCGTCGCCGCCCATCCGGGCCACCAGCGCGTTCGACGGGATCTCGGCGGTGAGCCGGGCGCCGATGGTGGCGAGCAGCTCGTCGCCGGTCGCGTGGCCGTACTCGTCGTTGACGGCCTTGAAACCGTCCAGGTCGAGCAGGAGGACGTGCGGGGCGCCGTCCGCGACCGCCTCGGTGAGCCGGATCTCGAAACGGCGGCGGTTGGCCAGGCCGGTCAGCTCGTCCCGCATGGCGAGGTCCTCGAGGCGGGCGGACTGCCGCTGCACGTGGCGTACGAAACCCCACATCCGGACCACGACGAGCAGGAAGAGGAACGCCGCGCCGGCACCGATCGCGGCCCAGGCGATCTCTTCGCGCCGTGCGCCCTGGAGGAAGAGCATCGCGGGCGCGAGCAGGGAGCACGCCGCCAGCAGCAAGAGACGAAGACCGCCTATCCGGTACGCGTCGAGCCGGGCGGTGTCCGGCCGCCGCCGCATCGAGGGGTGCAGGGCTGCGGCGCCCCAGCACGCGTACCCGAGCAGGTAGACGGTGTCGACCGCGCCACCGTCGTAGCCGCCGATCGCGGACATCACGGTGTAGAAGACGTCGCCGCCGAGCGTGAGGAACCATCCGGCCGCGAGTAGCCGCAGGCTCGGTGACCAGTTCTCGGCGCGGGTCATCATCCGGGCCACCGCGGCGGCCATCAGCACGTCGCAGGTCGGGTACGCGACCGTGACCAGGCGCTCGGCCATCGTGTAGCCCTCGGCGCGCAGTCCGGGACCGATCACCAGCACCCAGTAGACCAGGCCGATCCCGGTGGAGATCACCGCGGCGTCGAGCAGCCCGGCACGATCCTTCCCGGTACGCCCGCGACCGAGCAGGAGCAGACCGGCGAAGAGCATCGGGTACGCGCAGAGGTAGAGCAGATCGGGCCACGACGGGTAGGACGGCTCGGCGTAGAGCTGCTCGCGGGCGTGGTAGACGATGTCGCCGGCGACGAAGGTGAGCAGTCCGGCGGCGTAGAGCAGCCAGGCGGGCGCGTGCGACGGTGCGTACCGTAGGACTCCCACCATGACGGCGGCGAAGGTCGCCAGGCCGACCCCGTCATAGACGATCGCGGAGGCGATCGAGCCCGCGGGCACGAATGGGTAGACGGCACACGCCAGTCCGGTCGCGACCGCCCACCCCTTCCACACGTCCAGCAGATCGGTTGCGGTCATCCGCCGTCTGAGTGATCCCGGGTTGCGAGCCGGGTGCGCTCACGAACGGACCAAGCGTGCCGAACGGAGTGTTGTGACGCGCCTGCACGAATCGGCCCTCGCCTGGCTGCGCGTGCCCGGGCGGCTGCCGCTGTTCGGGCTGATCGGGTTGATCCTGGTCGTCACGTTCGCGCCCATGTGGGTGGTCACCATCCGGTCCTTCGACAACCTGGAGCAGCGGGAGAACGTCAGCGAGGCGGAGGAGCTGCGGGTCGCCGTCGACGCACAGAGCCAGCGGCTGCGCGACTTCGGGCTGACCAACGCGATCTGGACCGCCTCCCGTAACGACATCCGGGACGGCGACCAGGCGGGCTTCACCAACGACCTGCCGCCCGCGGTCCTCGGCGAGCGGTACGGCATCACCACCGTCATCGGCGTCGACCGGAGCGGGAACGTCACGGTCGGCGGCAGCATCCAGGGGGCGGCGTACGGCGACCTGCCCGCGGCGCTGCGGGACCCGGCGACGCTGAGCGGCTACTTCGCCGTCGACGCCGCGCCGGGCACCGGCCGGTGCGGCCTGACCAGCGTGACCGGCACGCCGAGCCTGTTCTGCGGGTTTCCCGCGTACGCGGACATGGGCAAGGGCACCTCGGCCGGCGGCCTGCTGCTCTTCCGCGAGCTCAACGAGATGGCGATCACCGAGCTCGGCGCGGAGACCGCCGACAGCGTGATGGTGCGCTCGTCGGCCCGGGACGGCAAGCGCCACCCGGACCTGCCCAGCGACTTCGGCGCGGTGGTGGTGACCACCACCGTGGTCGGCGACCAGGTGGCGGTCGACTGCACCATCGCCGGTGCCGACGGGGTGCCGGTCACCTTCGAGGTGCTGGTCGGCCGCCCGATCCGGACCCTCGCCCAGCAGAGCCTGATCCTGGTCGGCCTGGTCCTGCTCGTCTCCATGGTCATCGTCAAGCTCGCCGCCGACCGGGTGATCCGCGGCGGGGTCACCGTCCGGATCCGGCCCCTGGAGCGCGCCACCGAGAAGATCATGAAGTCCCGCGACCTGCACCTGCGCGTCCCGCCGTCGGACCACCCCGACCTCGGCTCGCTCAGCGACTCGATCAACGACATGCTCGCCGCGCTTCAGCAGAACGAGCAGGAGCTAGCTGCGGTACGCGCCCGCGAGGAGCGCGAACGCGTCGAACAGGCCATCGCCCGCGAACAGGAGCGCCTCGCCAACCTGCGCCGCGTCCAGGCCGAGTCGGAGCAGATCATCGGCGGGGTGGCGTACACGCTCGGCGACGCGGTCCGCGAGGTCGACGCGGTCCGCGCCTCGGTGCACGACATCACCACCGGCGCGGCCGCCGCCCACCGGGCCACCGAGCAGATGGCCGACCACGCCGAGAAGGCCGACCGGGCCGCCGAGGCGCTCAGCATCCGGCTGCCCGCCACCACCGAGATGGTCAAGATGATCGCCGCGATCGCCGGCCAGACCCGGATGCTCGCGCTGAACGCCACCATCGAGGCGGCCCGCGCCGGGGAGGCCGGGCAGGGTTTCGCCGTGGTCGCCGACGAGGTCCGCAAACTCGCCGACGACACCGCCGAGTCCACCGAGCGGATCAACACCACGCTCGGCGCCCTCACCGCGACCGCCACCGACGTCTCCGGCGCCGTCGCCACCATGACCGACACCATCGACAGCGTCCGCGCGGCCATCGACCAGGTCCGCGCGGTCGCCGACGGCCAGCAGCACACCATCAACGGCCTGGTCGACCAGGTCCAGGGCGCCATCGGCCAGATCGAGGAGCTCGGCACGACCCGCTCCGCCGACGACGGCGTCGAGCTCTTCTGACGGTGCCGCCCGCCGTGCGCGTGGTCCGCCAGCTCAGCCAGGCGGCGGCGAGCGCGGCGATCTGGCCGCTCACCTCGAGTACCGATTGAAGGACGCTCATACCGCGACGATGGCGGGCCACCGATGTTTCTCGATACGCTCGGGAAACTCGCGGAAACTCACGGTGGGGGCGCCATGCCGGGAGGTCGGCCCGCACGTCCGGGGGCACAGCCGCAGCCGGAGCTGGCGGAGATCGCCGGGTGGTTCCGGACCGCCCTCGCGGACGCCGGATACGCCAGCGTCAACGCGTTCGTGCAACGCCACCCCTTCGACAAGAATCAGGTGTACGGGTTCGTCAACGGTACCCGTTTCCTCACCCTGGAGTCGTGCCGAGGGCTCGCGGTGGCCCTGGGCCGCGAGGCCGGCGAGGTCGATCCGCTGTGGTGGCGGGCCAAGCAGGCGGTCGAGCGGCAGGCCGCGGCCGACCGGTCCCGCGAGACCGTTCCGACCTCGTGGGACGCCCTGCCCTGGCCGTCGGCGGCGCTGCAGGACATCCTCCAGGCACAGGTCCAGGCGGTCGACATGCTGCCGTATCACCTGCTCGGGGTGGAGCCGCCGCCGCTCTCCGCGGTCTACGTGCGCCAGCACGCCCGGACCCAGCCGGGCGCGACCAAGCCCGACCGCAAGGAGGCGAGACCGGAGAGCCAGGACCGGGACCGGGCCGACAGCACCGGCGGCGAGAAGCCGATCCCGATCACCGACGCCCTGGATCGGCACGAGCACCTCGTGGTCACCGGGGAGCCCGGGGCCGGGAAATCGACGTTCGGGCAGTACCTCGCCCTGCAGCTGTGCCACCTCTGGCTCCGCGAGTGGAACGGCGACCGCCCGCCGATCAGCGAGCCCGTCGTGCCGCTGCGGATCCCGGCCCGGACACTGGTCGGCGCCCGCTCGTGGACCGCCGGCCTGGCCGGGGCCACGCAGGCCGCGCTCGGCCTGCGCCTGGTCGCCGAACCGCCGGCCGCGCTCTTCGAACGCCGTCCGGCCGGCATCCGCTGGCTGGTCATCGTCGACGGCCTCGACGAGATCGTGGACCGGGCCGCGCGGACCGAGGTGATCCAGGCGCTGGCGGCCCGCTGCCGTCCCGGCGGCGACTACCGCATCGTGGTGACCACCCGTCAGCTGCCCGAGGTCGAGTTCGCGCCGCTGCGCACCCAGCACGTCGAGACGTATTCGGTCGAGCCGTTCGGCCGCGACGAGCTGCGGATGTTCGCGACCCAGTGGTTCCGCGCCCAGGGCGCCGGAGACCCTGACCGGGACGCCGAGCGCTTCCTCCGGCAGACCGCCGACGGCCGCCTGCGTGACCTGGTCCGCAACCCGCTGCTCGCCACCATCGCCGCGATCACCTACACCCTGCAGCCGGACCGCCCGCTCCCGGCCAGCCGCCTCGATCTCTACCAGCGCTTCTTCGAGCACCTCCTGGACGGTCGCGACACCGCCGCCGAGCTGCGCCGCAGCAACGCGCATCGACCCTCGCGGGCACGGTTCGCCGCCTGGATCCACGAGAACCGGCTCGACATGCTCCGGCACCTGGGTGTCGCGCGCCTGGAGAGCGAGTCCCCCCTGCTCGACGCGGCGCTCGCCTGGGTGGGGGAGAAGAGCCCGCCGGGCATACCGAGACCGGTGGGCTGGACGGAGGACGTGCGCGAGGTTCTGCTCGGCACCGGCCTGATCCTCTACGAGGGCGATCGCCTTCGCTTCCTATCACTCCTTCGCCGAATACCTGGCCTCCGAGGAGCACGCCCTCCGTATCGATCCGGGTTTCCCCGATCTGGAGGAGTGGATCGCCAAGGGTCTGCGACCCGCCGAACGCGAGTTCGTCCTCTTCGTCCTCGTGCGGTGGTGCCGCGATCCGGGAAACGATGCCTCGCGCGTCATCGACCGTCTGCTTCTCGGCCATCCCCGGCGTGCCCTTCTCGCCGGTCGGTTGCTCGCCGAACTCGCCGGCGTCGCCGGGACCGGATCCCGGGCGAGCGTTCTCGGAAGGCTCTTCGATCTGGCGTCCTTCCACGCGGTCCGCGAGGAGCAGTACGCGTACCTGGATCCCATCGCGGTGGACGAGATCCTGACCGTCGAGGTCGACGTGGTGCTGGATGTCCTCGCCGGATTCGCCGGTGATCCGGCGGTGACGGCACGGCTCGCCGCGATGGCCGGGGACGCGCGACTTCCCCAGCGTTTGCGGATCAAGGCCTTGCTGCTGGCGGGGCGGGGCGACGACCCCGAGAAGGCGGTGGCGGCCCTGGAGGCGCTCTCCGGGGCGGCGCGGAACTACGAACTGCTGGTCACGGCGAGAGCGGTGACCGAACTGTCCCCGGGCGGTCCCTCCGGTCGCCGGCTGTTCGAGCGGGCGTGCCGGGAGGACGGCTTCTATCCCGGCGTGCGTGCTGCTGCCGCCGCCGATATGGCCGGGATCGGCGACGGCGTACTGGCCGGATCCACGGGGAGGGCCGTGGCACTCGGTGCGCAGGCGAATCTCGACGATCTCCGCCAGGCGGTGCAGACCTGGATCGAGTCTCTGCCGACCGATACGGAACGGGCCGCGGCCGCGGGGGAGCTGAGCCGTACCGGGTACACGGCGCGGCAGTGCGCCTGCGTCGCCGAGGCCCTCGCCCGGCTCGGCCGCGCCCGGGATGCCGAGGTCTTCGCGATGCGCGCGCTGGGAGCGCCGGCCGAGGCGCGTGGTCAGTTGCACCCGATGCTGGCAGCCTGGATGCGCCCGGGCGACGAACGGCTGCCGCGGGTGCTGCGCCTGCTCCGAGAGGGCGGAGACGCCGGGACGTGGGCCTTCGCCGCTCGTGGCCTGGCGGAGGCGGGTTGTTCTGCCGAGGCCGCCGAGCTGGCCCGTCACGCCCTCGGCGATCCGCTGGCCGACGGCTGGGCGGTCGGTATGGCGACCCGGAGCTGGCTCGCCGCGTGTGGCCCGTCGGCGCTGGACGAGGTGAGCGCCGCACTCCGCGACCGGGATCCGGCCCGGACACGGTGGTTCTGGAGTGTGGTGGACGCTCTCGCCGAATCGGGATCTCCGCAGAGCGCGGTGGAGTTCGCCGCGTCGTCCCTGCCGGGTGCGCTGCAGGACCCGGAGGAGGCGGCCGCGACCGTGGGTTCCTGGCTGGCGGCCGGCGGTCCGGGGCAGGTCGGAGCGATCCTGCGGGCGCTCGGCGATCCCGGTGTCCTGTCGGCCCAGATGCGAGCCCGGATCGCGCAGATGCTGGCGCTCCACGGGTGCCTGGCCGAGGCGGAGGTGATGACGGGGGAACTCGTCGAGCACGATGATCTTCTGACGTACGAGATCGTCCCCCTGGCGAAGGCATCGGCGCTCTTCTCCGGAGAGCCGGGCGCCGAGCGGATGGTCCGGGCCGTCGCCCGTCCGCACAACAGCAGTGCCGACCGGATCGCCGTGGCCGAGCATCTGGCCGCGGTGGGGCATCTGGGCTCCGCCCAGCGGATCTGGTGCCAGGTGCTGCTCCGGAGGATCGCCCCGCTGCCGTGGATCACCTTCGCCGCCCAGCGGCTGGTGCTCACCGGGGGCGCCGAGCAGGCGCTCGCGCTGCTCGCCGGGCAGGGCGATCCCGTCGTGGCCGCCCGCACCGACCTGATCCACGCGGTGATCAAGGTTGCGGAAGGCGGCGCGTAGCCTTCGGGAGCGTGGGTAATAGCCGCCCCATGCGGCATGAGCAGGAAGTATCGCTCGGGGTCAGGACCACCGTGGCGGCGGTGGGGGCGCCGGGGCTGCTGGTGCCGTTCGGGATGATCGCGGCGCTCGTCGTGGGGCGGTCCGGTGGGCTGCATGCGATGGACGCGCACGTCACGGAGCGGCTGCACCGGCTTGCGCTCGACCATCCGGTCCTCACCGACAGCATGGTCTGGTGGAGTCTCGTGTTCAGTCCGAACGCGTGGCGGGCCGGGGCGCTCGGGCTGATCGTCTGGCTGGTCAAACGGCGGCATGCCCGGACCGCGGCGTTCTGGGTGGCGGCGACCATGACGGCCGGTGGGGTGCTCGGGGGAGTGCTCAAGCTGCTCTTCGGGCGGCACCGGCCCGATCTGCTGGATCCGGTGGCGCGGGCGACCGGGTTCTCGTTCCCGTCGGGGCATGCGCTGAACTGTGCGCTCGGGGCGGTGGTCTTCCTCCTGGTGCTGCTGCCGGAGGTGCGGGAGCGGCCGCTCGCCAAGGCCGCGCTCTGGTGCGCGGCGATCGGGGTTCCGCTGGTCACCGGGTTCACCCGGGTGGCGATCGGGGTGCACTGGACCAGTGACGTGGTGGCCGGATGGCTGCTGGGCGTCGCGGTGCCGGCCGTGACCGTGGTGATCTTCCACAGCCGGATGGCACGGGTAAGGGAGCGCGTGACGGGGTAGTAGCCCGCCGTGCAGATGTTGAAGAGGATCGTTCTGCCGATGGCCGCCGTTCTCGCGCTGATGATCGGGATCGGTCTGCTGCTGACCAGGGTGCTGGAGCACGTCTGGCCGTTCACGGTCGAGGACGGGCTGAACCGGGAGCTGGCCGGTGACCGGAGTCCGGGGTGGACGGACGTCTCGTGGTTCTTCAGCGAGGCGGGCAGCACGGCCGTCGTGATCGGGCTGACCGCGCTGGCCGCGCTGGTGCTGCGGCTGACCCTGCACCGGTGGCGGGAGCCGGTCTTCCTGGTGGCGGCGGTCAGCGCGCAGGCCCTGGTCTTCTTCTTCACCACGCTCGTCATCGACCGGCCGCGACCGGACGTGCCGCATCTGGACCAGTCGCCGCCGACCTCCAGCTTTCCGTCGGGGCACACCTCGGCGGCGGTGGCGCTCTACGTGGGACTCGCCGTGGTGCTCGCCTCGCTCGCCCGGCCGGGCTGGCTGAAGGCGCTCTGCTGGCTGCTGGTCCTGGTGCCGGTCTGCGTGGCGACGGCGCGGATCTACCGGGGTATGCACCACCCGAGCGACGTGACCGCGTCGTTCCTCAACGGGACGCTCTGCATCGTGGTGATGAGGCGCGCGATCCGGGAGATACGGCCTAAGGTGCCCGCATGGTTCCCTTCGACTTCCCGGGCCCCGAGCCCACGAACGGATACAGCGACGTCGTGAGCATCACGCCGCCGACCCGGCTGGTCTGGACCTCCGGTCAGATCGGGACGGACGCGGACGGCAGCGTGCCGCAGGGGTGGGAGGCGCAGACCCGCGCGGTCTTCCGTAACCTCGGCGCGGCGCTGGAGCGGGGCGGCGCGAGCTGGGACGACGTGGTCAAGCTGACCATCTACGTGGTGGACACCGCCGAACTGCCGGTGGTGCGCGCGGTCCGCGACGAGTTCGTGAACGTGAAGCGGCCACCGACCAGCAGCCTGATCAGGGTCGCCGGCCTGGTCCGGCCGGATCTCCTGATCGAGGTGGAGGCGGTGGCCGCAGTCACCGATCGATGATCAGGAGTACTGGACCTGGGGCGCGTTGATCTCCTCCCAGCGCGCCCGCAGCTCCGCCACGAGCGCGGGGTTCTTCGCGGCGAGGTTGGCCTGCTCGCGGGGGTCGGCCTCGACGTCGTAGAGCAGGTCGGCGCCGGACGTGTTGTCGTGCAGGTATTTCCACTTGCCCCGGCGCAGAGCGCGGGAGGCCTTCGTACGCCAGAAAATGTCGCGGGAGGGTGCGACCGCGCCGCTCAGCAGATAGCCCGCGAAGCTCGCGCCGTCCAGGGGGTAGTCCGGGTCGGGAGCCGCGCCGGCGATCTCCAGGAGCGTCGCGGTCCAGTCGTGGGTGACCACCGGGACGTGGCTGACCTGGCCGGAACGGATCCGGGCCGGCCAGCGCACGATCGTCGGGACGCGGATGCCGCCCTCGTTGAGGCTGGCCTTGGCGCCGGTGAGCGGCCAGAGGTGCGACCAGCGCTCGCCGCCGTTGTCGCTGGCGAAGACGACCAGCGTGTCCTCCTCCTGGCCGGTCTGGCGCAGCGCGGTGAGCACCTGGCCGATCCGCGCGTCGAGGTTCTCCACCATTTTCCGGAACGTGTCGAGCGAGCCGCCGTCGTTGTGGAAGAGCGCCGACGGGTTGCCGGCCCTGACCTTGGCGGTGATCTCCTCGCTGACCGCGCGGTCGCCGGGCGCCTCCCACGGCCAGTGCGGGCTGGTGAAGTTCAGGTTCAGCAGCCACGGCCCGTCGTGCTCGCGGCGGACGAAGGCCTCGGCCCGCTCGGCGATGACGTCGGTGTAGTAGCGCGGGTCCTCGACCGGGGTCTCGCCCTCGTAGAGGTCGTACTGCCCGGTGTGCGCGTACTTCGAGTAGTAGTCGAGGCCGCCCGAGTAGTTGCCGAAGAACTCGTCCCAGCCGACGCGGAGCGGGCTGAAGTAGGGCAGGAACCCGTTGTGCCACTTCCCGAGCAGGGCGGTCGCGTAGCCCCTCTCCTTCAGCAGCGAGGCCAGCGTCGGGTGCCCCTCCGGCAGCCCGTCGGTCTCGTTGGCGGCGGCGATCGGTTCGGGCAGGCCGCCCGGGATCCGCCCCGGGTAACGTCCGGTGTAGAGCGCGATCCGGGTCGGCGAGCAGACCGCGCCCGCCGAGTAGGCCTGGGTGAACCGGACGCCGCCCTTCGCCAGCCGGTCCAGGTTCGGCGTGCTGATCTCCGGCGAGCCGTAGCTGCTCAGGTCGGCCCAGCCCAGGTCGTCGGCGAGGATGAACAGGATGTTCGGCCGCTTCCCGGGCTTGCGGTCGGTGGCCGCCGCGAAGTCGCGCTCGGACGCCTGCGCCTCGGCGGGCAGCGCGGTCGCGGCGGCGGCACCGGCCAGCGCGCCGAACACACCCCGCCGCGTGGTCCCACGGTTCGTCACATTCTCTCCCATGGATCTTGTCGGTGTTCCCGACGCTATCCATCGGATCGATAGGATTAAAGGTCTATCCCGGATCGTGGGGACGGCAGGACCGTGGTGACGAGGGCGACCAGGCCGAGCAGCAGGACGGCGATGCCGAGCGGTGGGCCGGCGTCCGCCCAGTCGATCTCTCCGCCCCAGGGGTCGGTGGACCATGCCGGACGTCCGGCGCCGATCCAGGCCTCCGGCACGGCTCCGGCCCTGGCCTCGGGCGTGGGGCCGCTGCCGATCGGTGACTCGTCGACGAGTTCGTAGGAGTAGGAGTACAAGACGACGGTGTTCGGCCCGTTGGCCGCGCGGGCCTCCTGGAGGAGCCGGTAGAGGGCGGCCTGCTGCTCGGGGGTGAGCTCGGCGTCGCGGACGGCATCGGTCATCACGGAGGGAGCGGTCACGGCGGGCGCCTGGTGCAGGCTCAGGGCCGCCGCCGCGCCCAGGGCGAGGACCGGGACGGCGCCGAGCCAGGCGAGCGGGCGCCGCCAGCGCGTGAGCACGGCCAGGGCCAGCAGCGCGGCCCCGGCGATCAGCGGATACCGCTCGACGTGGCCGGCGGTGGCGAGATCGGCCGGCAGCGTGGCCGTCCCGGCGTAGCCGTCGTGTCTCGCGTCGACGATGCCGACCGCCGCGGTGACGAGCGTGAGACCCGAGAGGGTCAGCGTGCGGGCGAGGCTTCGGGGCACGGGACGTGTGGCGGCGTACGCGAGCAGCGCGGTGAGCGTGAAGGTGCCGCCGTAGGCGAGGGGCGGCCGGCCGAGGACCAGGGTGCCGACGATCTCCAGGGCGGCGAGCCCGAGGAAGAGCCGCCGTGGCCAGGGTCCCGGATCCGTCGGTGCCGCCCGCATCACGATCCCGTCCGTGCCGTCGTCGTCGTTCCGCAAGGATGCTCGCAGACCGCCGTGGGTGATCGGAACCGGCAAGGGGGCTCCGGTCGTCGTTGACGATTCACACATGAAGGAAAATAAGACCATTTTTCCGGTACGACCGGAGGAGTGGCGTGCGTGACCGGAGGTGATCGGCGAGCATGGGCGGATGACGAAGCTGACGGTTGCGGAGATCGCCGAGCTGGCGCCCGCGGGATGGGTCATCGTGCCGGGCGGGCTGCGGACGCGCCTGCGGACCGGGAGTTTCCCGGCCGGGCTGGCGCTGGTCGCGGCGATCGGCGCGGTCGCCGAGGAGCTCGACCACCACCCGGACCTGGACCTGCGGTACACGTTCGTGGACGTGCGGACCAGCAGCTTCGACGTGGGTGGCGTGACACGGCGGGACCTCCGGTTGGCCGGTCGGATCGGCGAGCTGGCCGCGGCGGCGGGCGTCGCGCTGGACCCGGCCGGGGTGGCGCGGCTGGAGTGGGGACTCGACACGCCGGGGCAGGCCGGGGTGGCGCCCTTCTGGGCCGCGGTGCTCGGATTGACCGAGAGCGAGGACGAACTGGTCGACCCGGCCGGGGTGCAGCCGACCGTGTGGTTCCAGGAGTCGGGGAGCGAGGAGCCCCGGCAGCGCTGGCACCCGGACCTCTGGGTGGACCCGGCGCAGGTCCGTTCGCGGATCGATGCGGCGGTCGCGGCCGGGGGCACCCTGGTCAGCGACGCGGACGCGCCGAGCTTCTGGGTGCTGAGCGACCCCGAGGGCAACCGGATGTGCATCTGCACGTGGCAGGAACGCGGCTGAGCCGGCGCCTCTGGCAAGGCGCCGGCTCGAGTGGGGTTCCACAACCCACGTGGTGCGGCGAAGCGGGGGCAGGTCGGAGGGCTGTCCCCGCTTCGCCTCGCCGATCAGGCCGCGACAGGAGCCTGATCGGAGACCGGAGCGGCTGATCCGCCGGACAGGTGCCGTAGGTAGGCCGGCAGGGTCAGGAACTCCGGGCAGGTCCGCTCGGTGAGCAGGACGGTCAGCAGAGTCCGCGCCTGGCCGAAGAGCCGGGCCGCTTCCTCATCCAGTGCCCCTGTCTCGCTGAGCACGTCCAGTTCCTCGCGGAGCATCCGGGTGACCATGGCGGCGGTGACCGGCACGCCGTAGTCGGTGGGCGTACCGGAGGAGATCCACTGCCAGAGCTGGGCCCGGCAGATCTCGGCGGTCGCCGCGTCCTCCATCAGGCCGCCGAGCGCGACGGCGCCGCGCCCGCCCAGCCAGGAGGCGATGTAGCGGAGGGAGACGCTGACGTTGTTACGCAGCGCCACCTCGCTGACCGTGACGGCGGTGGCCTTCACGTCCAGGAGATCCGTGGCGGTGACCCGGACGTCCTCGCGCTTGCGCACGATCTGGTGCGGCTCGTCGCCGAGCCACTGGTCGAACACCTCGCGGCAGGTCTCGACGAGGCCCGGGTGCGCGACCCAGGAGCCGTCGAAGCCGTCGCCGACCTCGCGCCGCTTGTCCTGCCGGACCTGGTTCAGCGCGCGCTTCGCGGCGACCGGGTCCCGGCTCGGCACGACGGCGGCCATGCCGCCGATCGCATGCGCGCCGCGCCGGTGGGCCGTCTTGACCAGCAGTTCCGTGTACGCCCGCATGAACGGAGCGGTCATCGTGACGTGCGACCGCTCGGGCAGGACCACGTCCGGCCGGTTCTTGATCATGCTGAACAGGTAGTCCCAGCGGCCGGCGTTGAGCCCCGCGGAGTGCTCGCGCAGCTCGTACAGGATCTCGTCCATCTCGAAGGCCGCGTTGATCGTCTCGATCAGCACGGTGGCCCGGATGGTGCCGCGCGGGAGGCCGAGCCGCTCCTGCGCGAAGAGGAAGACGTCGTTCCAGAGGCGGGCCTCCAGGTGCGACTCCAGCTTCGGCAGGTAGAAGTACGGGCCGCTGCCCCGGTCGATCTGCTTCTGCCCGCAGCGGAACAGGTACAGGCCGAAGTCGAAGAGCGACGCGGAGACCGCCCGGCCGCCGATCCGCAGGTGGCACTCCGGCAGATGCCAGCCGCGGGGGCGGACCATGATGGTCGGGATCTCGGCGCCGACCTCGTACCGGCGGCCGTCGGGGGCCGTCCAGTCGAGGCTGCCGTCCAGCGCGTCCTTCAGGTTGACCTGGCCGAGGACGACGTTCTCCCAGGTGGGAGACGTCGAGTCCTCGAAGTCGGCCATCCAGACCCGCGCGCCGGAGTTGAGCGCGTTGATGGTCATCTTGCGCTCGGGCGGACCGGTGATCTCGACCCGGCGGTCGGTCAGGCCGGCCGCCGGGGGCGCCACCCGCCACGTCGCGTCGTCGCGGACGTGCTGGGTGGACGCCAGGAAGTCCAGGTCGGTGGTCCGGGTGGCCCGGCGGCGCCGGCGGCGCTCCAGCAGCTGCACCCGGCGGGCACCGAACTCCCGGTCCAGGGCCACCACGAACGCGATGGCCTCGGGGGTGAGAATCTCGGAGTAGCGGCCTGCTGTGGTCCCCGTGACGGTGATTTCCTCGGTGCCCATGTCCGTACCCTCCGTTATTCCCTTAGAACTGCTCGGCTTCGGTGGAACCCGAGAGCGCGGTGGTCGAGCTCTCTGGGTTCAGCGCGGTGGAGACGGCGTCGAAGTAACCGGTGCCGACCTCGGCCTGGTGCTTGGTCGCCGTGTAGCCGTCGGCCTCGGCCGCGAACTCGGCCTCCTGGAGCTTCACGTACGCGGTCATCCCGGTCTCCGAGTAGCCCTTGGCCAGCTCGAACATCGAGTGGTTGAGCGCGTGGAAGCCCGCCAGGGTGACGAACTGGAACTTGTAGCCCATCGCGCCGAGCTCCTTCTGGAAGCGGGCGATGTCGGCGTCGTCCAGGTTCTTCTTCCAGTTGAACGACGGCGAGCAGTTGTAGGAGAGCAGCTTGCCGGGGTGCACCGCGTGCACGGCCTCGGCGAACTTACGGGCGAACTCCAGGTCCGGCTTGCCGGTCTCGACCCAGAGCATGTCCGCGTAGTCGGCGTACGCGACACCGCGGGCGATCGCCGCGTCGTCGCCCGGGGTGACCCGGTAGAAGCCCTCGGAGGTGCGCTCGCCGGTGGTGAACGGCTGGTCGCGCTCGTCCACGTCGGAGGTGAGCAGGTCCGCCGCCAGGGCGTCGGTCCGGGCGATGACCAGGCTGGGCACCCCGGCGACGTCGGCCGCGAGGCGGGCCGCGTTCAGGGTACGGATGTGCTGCTGGGTCGGGATGAGGACCTTCCCGCCCAGGTGGCCGCACTTCTTCTCGCTGGCGAGCTGGTCCTCCCAGTGCACGCCCGCGGCACCCGCCGCGATCATGGCCTTCATCAGCTCGAACGCGTTCAGCGGGCCACCGAAGCCGGCCTCCGCGTCGGCGACGATCGGGGCGAACCAGTCACGCTCGTACCGGCCGGCGGCGGTGTCGATCTGGTCGGCGCGGATCAGCGCGTTGTTGATCCGGCGGACCACCGCGGGCACCGAGTTCGCCGGGTAGAGCGACTGGTCCGGGTAGGTGTGACCGGAGAGGTTCGCGTCCGCCGCGACCTGCCAGCCGGAGAGGTAGATCGCCTTGAGGCCGGCGCGCACCATCTGGGTCGCCTGGCCGCCGCTCAGCGCGCCGAGCGCGTTGATGTAGTCCTCGGTGTGCAGCAGGTCCCACAGCCGGGCGGCGCCCCGCTCGGCGAGGGTGTGCCGTTCCTGCAGGGTGCCCCGCAGCCGCACGACGTCCTGCGCGGTGTAGTCGCGCTTGACGCCGCTCCAGCGAGGGTTGCCGGCCCACTCCCGAGTGAGGTCCTCTGCGGTACCGCCCCGGTTCTCGGTCAGCTCAGTCATCAGAACGTCCCTTTCCTGCCCTGTCGCGTTCTTCCTCTTGGAAGAACTTCACTCTCGCGGATCACACCAGCCCCTCTGAAGGCCTTTCTTGGGGAAAGAACCGCGAAAATTCTGTTAGGGTCAAACCCGTGACCGCTTCACCTTCTTCGCCCCCCGCCGACGCCTCCGTCGACCTCGTCACCCTCGGGCAGCGCCTCCGGCACCTGCGCCGGACCAGGGGGATGACGCTCGACCAGCTCAGCGACGCGGTCGGCCGGGCGCCGTCGCAGCTCTCGCTGATCGAGAACGGGAAACGTGAGCCGAAGCTCTCGGTGCTCCAGTCGATCGCCGGGGCTCTCGGCGTACCCCTGCAAGATCTTCTGAGGCCGGAGGCGCCGAGCCGGCGCGCCGGGCTGGAGATCGAATTGGCCCACTTCCAGCAGAATCCCGCCTACCAGGCACTCGGCCTGCCGGTGGTGAGGGCGGGACGGCGGCTCGCCGCCGACGCGCTCGAATCGCTGATCGGGCTGCACCGCGAGCTGAACCGGGTGCTCACCGAGCAGAGCGCGACCCCGGAGGTGGCCCGGCGGGCGAACGCGCAGCTCCGTGCCGACATGCGCAAGCGGAACAACTACTTCGCCGAGATCGAGGCGGCGGCGAACGACGTGCTCCAGTCGGTACGGCACACCACCGGCCCGCTCTCGCAGCGCGGCATCCTCGACATCGCGGCGCAGATCGGGTTCACCCTGCACTACGTGAACGACCTGCCGTCCTCGACCCGCTCGGTCACCGACTTGAAGAATCGCCGAATTTATCTCCCGCAGGTGGCGAGCGGGAAGGGCCACGACCCGCGCGCGGTGGTGCTGCAGACCCTCGGGCACTTCGTGCTCGGGCACAACGACCCGGCCGACTACGGGGACTTCCTGCGGCAGCGGGTCGAGGTGAACTACTTCGCGGCGGCGCTGCTGATGCCGGAGAGGTTCGCCGTCGACTTCCTGACCGCGGCGAAGGCGGACCGCGCGCTCGCCATCGACGACTTCCGGGACGCGTTCGGGGTGTCGTACGAGACCGCGGCGCACCGGTTCACCAACCTGGCCACCGAGCACTTCGGGATCCCGGTGCACTTCGCGCGGGTGCACGAGAGCGGGATCGTCTACAAGGCGTACGAGAACGACAACGTGCGCTTCCCGTCCGACGTCACCGGGGCGATCGAGGGGCAGCCGGTCTGCCGGAAGTGGGCCTCGCGGACGGTGTTCGAGGCGGAGGACCCGTACTCCTCCTTCTACCAGTTCACCGACACCACGGCGGGGACGTACTGGTGCACGGTCCACGTGGAGTCGACCCGGGACGGGGAGTTCTCGGTGACCGTGGGGACGCCGTACGAGCACGCGCGCTGGTTCCGGGGCGGGGACGTCTCCGGGCGTACCGTCTCCACCTGCCCGGACCCGGACTGCTGCCGGCGCGCGCCCGCGCAGCTGGTGGAGAGCTGGGCCGGGAACGCGTGGCCGAGCGCCCGGGTGCACTCGCACCTGCTGGCCGCGCTGCCGCCGGGCACCTTCCCGGGCGTCGACAATCGGGACGTGTACGACTTCCTGGAGCGGCGGGCACTTCCCTGAGACTTTTCCCAGAGAGACCGGGAGATGTCGTAGATGGACCGTAGCCTCGGGGCATGCGGCGGTTGATGGTGGTCGATGACGAGGCGACCGTGCGGGAGCTGCTCTCCGACGCGCTGCGGTTCGCCGGGTTCGCGGTGGTCTCGGCGGCCACCGGGGACGCGGCGGTCGAGGCGGCGGTCCGGGAGCCGCCCGACCTGATCGTGCTCGACGTGATGCTGCCGGGGATGGACGGGTTCGAGGTGGTCCGGCGGCTGCGGGCGGCCGGCGTCCGTGTCCCGGTGCTCTTCCTCAGCGCCAAGGACGCCCCGGACGACAAGATCACCGGCTTGACCGTGGGCGGGGACGACTACGTGACCAAGCCGTTCCACCTGCGGGAACTGATCGCGCGGATCACCGCGGTGCTGCGGCGCTCCGGTGACGGTGCGCTGAGCGTGGCCGACCTGACCCTCGATCCGGACAGTCAGGAGGTCACCCGCGGCGGGCGGGTGGTGCGGCTGTCGCCGACCGAGTTCCGGCTGCTCCGCTTCCTGATGACGCATGCGGGCACGGTCGTCTCCAAGGCCGACATCCGTACGGCGGTGTGGCGCTACGACTTCGCCGGTGACACCAGCATCGTGGATACGTACGTGAGCTACCTGCGCCGCAAGGTGGACGACCGCACGCCGAAGCTGATCCACACCCGGCGGGGCGAGGGGTACGTCCTCCGGGGGCCGCGGCCGTGATCGGGTCGCTGCGGGTGCGTCTGCTCGCCGTCGCGCTGGTGCTGCTCGCGGCCGGGATCGTGGTCAGTGATCTGTTCGTCGTCGGGGAGCTGAGGCGGCACCTGGTCGATCGGGTGGACCGGCAGGTGGCGTCGTTCGGGGAGCTGATGGCCCGGATCGATCCGGTGATGCTCAAGGCGGCGGACGAGGTGGCGTCGCGGCGGCTGCTCGGTGGGGTCGACCTGATCAGCGATCTGTCGGTCACCTACGTGGACGCCGGGGGACGGGTGGTGGCGACCACGCGGACCGGGCGGGTCGCTCCGGAGGTCTCCGATTCCCCGGTCTCCCCGGCCTTCTCCGCGGTGGGGCCGGACGGGTCGGCGTGGCGGATGATGATCGTGTCGCGGCGGGACCAGGGAGTCGTGGTCGTCGGGGCCTCGCTCGTCGCGGTCGACGAGATCGTCGGGCGGCTGCGGCTGATCTGCCTGGTCACGGGGCTGGTGCTGCTCGCGCTGCTCGGGGTGGCCGGGTGGCTGGCGATTCGGGCGGCGCTCCGGCCGCTGCGGATGATCGAGCAGACGGCGACGGCGGTGGCCGCGGGTGATCTCGGGCCGCGGATCCCGGTGAGCGGGCCGCCCGGGTCGGAGGTGGCCCGGCTGGCCGGGGTGCTCAACGAGATGCTCTCCCAGATCGAGCGGGCCTTCACGGCACGGAGCGAATCCGAGGCCCGGATGCGCCGGTTCGTCGCGGACGCGGGGCACGAATTGCGTACGCCGCTCTTCGGCATCGCCGGCTCGGCGGAACTGCACCTGATGGGCGGGGCGGGCGGCCCGGAACAGGTGGACCGCACCATGCGCCGGATCGACACCGAGGCGCGGCGGCTCACCGCCCTGGTCGAGGACCTGCTGCTGCTGGCCCGCCTGGACGAACCGGCCGCCGGACCGCTCCTGCACATGGCCCCGATGGACCTGCGCACGCTCGCCGTCGACGCCCTCGACCGGCTGCACAGCTTGGACCCGGCCCGCCCGGTGACCCTGACCGGTCTCTCCGCGCCGAAGCCGCCGGGCGCTCCGGGCATTGCCGGCGTTCCGGGCACTCCGCCGCCGGTTTTCTCAGGGCCGAGCACGACGGCGGCGGCCGTGCCGGGGCCTCCTGCGGCGGCGCCTGTTCTCGGGGACGAGTCGCGGCTGCGGCAGGTCGTGGTCAACCTGGTGGGGAACGTCCACGCGCACACGCCGCCGGACGCTCCCGTGCGGATCGGGGTCGGGCAGGACGGCGGGGAATCCGTGCTGGAGATCGCGGACAGCGGGCCGGGAGTGCCCGCCGACCAGGTCGAGCTGATCTTCGAACGGTTCCACCGCGGGGAGAGCTCGCGGGCTCGCGGGCCCGGTGGCGGCTCGGCGGGCCTGGGACTGGCGATCGTCAGGTCACTGGTGGTCGCGCATGGCGGCCGTGTCGAGGTGAGCCGCCCGGCGCAGGGCGGTGCCGTGTTCCGCGTCCGGCTGCCGGGAACCGGGGAGTCCACACAGGGACTCTGACGGTGCACGCAGGACGGCCGGACAGGCTGCGGGCATGCTCGAACTTCTGGGATTGATGAAGCAGTACCGCACCACGCGCGCCGTCGACGAGCTGACCTGCACCTTCGAACCGGGGAAGGTGACCGGCTTCCTCGGGCCGAACGGTGCCGGCAAGACCACCACGATGCTGCTCGTGCTCGGGTTGCAGCGGGCGGACGCGGGGAGCGTCCGGATCGGCGGAAAGAGGTTGACCGATCTCCGGGATCCGATGCGGCAGATCGGGGTGCTGCTCGATGCGCAGGCCGTGCACCCGAACCGCTCCGGGCGTGCGCACCTGCGTGCCCTCGCCGCGAGCAACCGTCTACCGCGGTGGCGGGTCGACCAGTCGCTCGACCGGGTCGGCCTGACCGCGGTCGCCGGGCGGCGGGCCGGGACGTACTCGCTCGGCATGAAGCAGCGACTCGGCATCGCGGCCGCCCTCCTCGGCGACCCGGCGATCCTGCTGCTCGACGAGCCGATCAACGGCCTCGACCCGAGCGGCATCGCCTGGGCGCGCACGCTCCTGCGCGACCTTGCCGCCGAGGGGCGCACCGTGGTGCTCTCCAGCCACCTGATGAGCGAGATGGAACAGACCGCCGACCACCTGATCGTGATCGGTCGCGGCCGCCTGATCGCGGACACGTCCCTGCCGGCCTTCCTGAGCAGTGCGAAAGCGGACACTCTGGTGGTCCGCGCGCCGGCCGACTTCGCCGGAGCGCTGCGTACGGCCGGCGCCGAGGTCCAGCTCCGTGACGACGGTACGTTCCTGGTCGGCGGCCTGGAACCGCGCCACGTCGCCGAGCTGGCCCTGGCCCGGGGCGTGCTGATCACCGAGCTCACGCCGCAGCGGGGTTCCCTCGAGGACGTCTTCATGACGGCGACCGCGGAGAGCCTCGACTTCGAGGGGGCCGTCCGATGATCCGGGCCGAGTGGATCAAGATGTGGTCGGTGCGGGCGCCGGCCGGGGCGCTGCTCGTGCTGGTCGGGTCGACGGCACTGTTCGGGGCGATGTTCGGCCTGGCCAGGGCGCGGCAGTGGACGTCGGAGGAGGTGTTCGACCCGGCACAGGCGAGCCTCGCGTGCGTCATCCTGACCCAGATCGCCGCCGTGACGCTCGGGGTGCTCTCGATCACCGCCGAGACGGCCACCGCAACGATCCGGTCCACCCTCGCCGCCCGCCCGCAGCGCGCCCGCCTGCTCGCCGCGAAGGCGCTCCTGGTCGGCTCCGCAACCCTGGTCACCGGCGTGGCGGCGTCCCTGCTGGCCTTCCTGGCCGGCCAGCCCGTGATCGCGGACCAGGGTGCGCCCCGGGCCTTCCTGACCGATCCCGGCGTACCCCGGGCGATCCTGGGCGGTGGTCTGTATCTGTGCGCCGCGGCCCTGATCGGCCTGGCACTCGGGGTGCTGCTGCGCTCGACGGCCGCCGCGATCACGACCGGAATCGGACTGCTCCTGCTGATCCCGCTCTTCGCCAGCGCCATGCCGGCCACCCTGGCCCGCTGGGTGATCGGGTACTGGCCCTCCGCCGCGGGCCTGCGCATCCTCACCACGGTCCCCGATCCGACGACCGCCGGCGTCCTGAGCTCCGGCCCGTGGCCCGGCTTCGCCCTCCTGGCCGCGGCGACCGCCGCCCTGCTCCTGCTGGCCGCGGCCGTCCTCCACCGCCGCGATCTCTGACCAGGAGTGACCCCGCTGGTCAACTCCGGCGGGTTTCCCCCGGTCGGGGTGGCCCTGTTTGGCCGGGTTGATCGACATTTCAGGATCAACTGCGGGGATGATCTTGGTGGCTGGTGGTCAGGGGTGTGCCGGCGGGCTTGAGTGACCTCTGGGTGCCAGCTTTCCCGGCGTGGCTGCGGGCACCCTGTCATGGGATCCGGCGTCCCGCCCCGGTGGTCCAGATGTGACCAGCAGGGTCAGGAGTGAGCGGCAGCCGCGGTGAGTGGTGAGTCGTTGGGGCGGGCGTCACCGGGAGGTGGCGAAGGCGGTGAGGCGGTAGAGGGGGTCGGGGCGGGGGGCGTCCTGGTCGGGGAGGGCGGCCAGCGCGCGGAGCAGGGGCGGGGCGGCGGACGAGGGGACCCAGGGGATCCGGTCCGTGGTGACGGCGGAGATCCACTGGCGGGGAGAGCGGCCCTGGCCGTGGCCGGGGAAGGTGGTCTCGCCGACCGGTTGGTGGCCGTGGGTGGCGCAGAGCGCGGCGATCGTGGGGTAGGCGTCGGGGCGGGAGGAGGCGTGCTCCCGGCGGAGTGGTGCGGTGAGCGTGGACAGGTCGCTCGGCGGGGCGAAAGCGGCCTCGTTCTTGTCGACCGTGGTGATCAGGCGGCCGCCGGGGCGGAGCACGCGGGTGGCCTCGGCGATCACCGGTGCGGCGTCCGGGAGCAGGTGCAGCAGCCAGACGAGGACCACGGCATCGACCGAGGACGACCTCAGTGGCAGTCGGAGAGCGTCACCCCGTGCGGCCCGGCCCGGGAGACGGTGTGCGGCCTTGGCGATCATTCCGGCGGTACGGTCCACGCCGAGCACCGTCCGGCCCCCACCCGACAGGTGCTCCGTGACGATCCCGGTCCCGCAGGCCACGTCCACGATCACGCGCGCGCCGCCGGGCAGCAGCGAGAGCACCGCCCCGGCGGCGGCCACCGCCCGGGGACGGCCACCGCGCGTCCGGTCGTAGTGGTCCGCTTCGGCGTCGTAGTCGAGCACCCGCCGATCCTAATCGCCCGGTGGGAACGACGATCATCCCCAGCGGGCGGCTGCCGGAAAACCGGTACTCCGCAGTGGAGGGCGGGCGATACGGTCGGCGTATGCCGGAACTGATCAAACCCACCGTCGAGATGCACGCCGCCTGGATCGAGGCGCGGGACGAGTGGGGGAGGGGTGTGCACCAGGACGGTGGAGGGCTGCGGCCCGAGGACGAGGTGGACACCCCGGAGGGGTTCGCGGCCTGGGTGGCCAAGCTGCACCGCGAGGCGGATCCCGCCGTTCCGCCGGTCGAGGGGTGGGTGCACTGCAGCTATCGGTGGATGGTCGAGGACGGGCGGATGCTCGGCAGCATCGCGCTCCGGCACGAGCTCAACGAGCTGCTGCTGAACGCCGGTGGGCACATCGGGTACAGCGTGCGGCCGAGCGAGCGGCGGCGCGGGCGAGCGAGCTGGGCGCTGGGGGAGATGCTCGGGGAGGCCTGGGGGCGCGGCATCGATCCGGTGCTGGTCTGCTGCACGGTGACGAACGAGGCCTCGGCCGGGACGATCGAGAAGCGTGGCGGTGTGCTGGAGGACATCCGGGAGACCGACGGCGTCGGCGTGATGAAGCGGTACTGGATCACGCGGTGACCGCGGCGTGCGCGGCGGGCGTGGCGTGCGCGGCGTGCGTGGCGGGCGTGGCGGGCGTGGTGAGCGGCGGCCGGGGGAGCGCGGCGACCGTCGAGTGCAGGGTGGCGAGCAGGGCCTCGGCCATCGGGTGCGGGCGCTGCCGGCGGGCGGTCGCGACGCCGACGTAGCGGGCCGGGGCCGGGCCGGTCAGGCGCGCGGCGGCGAGCCCCGTGCGGTCGGTGGCCAGCGCCACCTCGGGGATCATCGCGATGCCGAGCCCGGCCCGGACCAGGGACTGGGCGAACAGGTAGTCGGTGCACCGGCAGGCGGTGCTGATCGCGAACCCGGCCAGCGCCGCGTAGTGGTCGAGCAGGTCGTTCATCACCAGGCAGCCGTGCACCCAGCGCTCGGCGGCCAGGTCGGCGATGGTCACCGTGTCGCGGTGCGCCTCCGGATGGCCGGCCGGCATCACGATCCACATCGTCTCGACCATCAGGGGCGTCCAGCGCACGCCGGGGTGGTCCGGCGGCGTCTCGGTCAGGTGGTACGCCAGCGCGAGGTCCGCGGCGCCCGCGCGCACCTGCGGCAGGGCCTCCTCCGGCTCGCTCTCCAGCACGGTCAGCTCGACGTCGGGGTGGTCGGCGGTGAACCTCGTGAGCGCGTCCGGGAGCAGCCGCTGGCCGCCGCTGGTGAAGGTGGCCACGGTGAGGCGCTCGACCCGGGTGGTGGCCAGCCGGTCGATCTCGCGCTGCGCGGTGAGCAGCTCGGCGGCGATCGCGTCGGCGGCCCCGGTCAGCACCCGGCCGGCGTCGGTGAGCTCGATCCCGCGGGTGCTGCGCCGGACCACGGCCGTGCCCAGGGTGCGTTCCAGCGCGCTGATCTGCTGGGAGACCGCGGACGGGGTGAGGCGCAGCTCGGCGGCGGCCCGGTTGAAGCTGCCCTGCCGGGCCACGGCGGTGAGTACCTGGAGTCGCCTCGGGTCGATCATCAGCCACGTCCAGTCATAAGTTTGTCTTAATACGGCTTCACCAAGTCGACACTACCGCTTACCACCGTACGGGAAGAGGCTGTTGACTGTGAATCGTCGTGCGTGGCTCCTCTTCGTCCTGGTGTCGGTGCTCTGGGGCGTGCCCTACTTCCTCATCAAGATCGCCATCGAGGACCTCTCCCCGGTCTTCGTGGTGGCCGGCCGGTGCGCGATCGGCGCGGCGGTGCTGATCCCGGTGGCCGCCGTGCGCGGCAGCCTGTCCGCTCTGCGCGGCCGGGTGCCGGTGGTGGCGACGCTCGGTCTGGTGCACATCGTGGTGCCGTTCCTGCTGATCACCTACGGCGAGACGCACATCAGCTCGTCCCTGACCGGGGTGCTGATCGCGATCGAGCCGGTCGCGATCGCGCTGCTGATGGCCCGTTCCGAGCCGTTGACCCGGATCCGGGTGGCCGGCCTGGTGACCGGTTTCGCCGGTGTGGTGGTGCTGGTCGGGCTGGACGTCTCCGGCGACCGGTACGGGCTGCTCGGCGCCGCGATGGTGTTGCTCGCCACCGTCGCCTACGCGGTGGCCACGATGATCGTGCAGCAGCGGGCCGCGGACATCCCGCCGGACGCGCTCACCTCCGGCACCACCGTGGTCAGCACGCTGGTCCTGCTGCCGTTCGCGCTGTTCCGGCTGCCGGCCGGTGCGGAGGTGAGTGTCCGGTCCTGGTCGGCTCTGGTCGCGCTCGGCGTGCTCTGCACCGCCACCGCGCTGCTCGCGTTCTACCGGCTGATCGGCCTCGCCGGGTCGAACCGGGCGGGACTGGTGACGTACGTCAACCCGGTCGTCGCCACCCTGCTCGGCGTGACCCTCCTGCGCGAGCCGCTCGGCGCCGGGATGATCCTTGGTTTCGTATTGATTGTTACGGGCTGCTGGCTCTCGACACGCCCGGTCCGGGTCCCGGTGGGCCACCCGGAGAGCATCGCAGTGTAGCGGAGAGTGACGATGCCCCGGACGTGAGCCGCGAAGATCACGATCCGGTGTCGTGTTTACAGGTCGTTGACAAGTTCCTACCAGCTTCTACCTATTTACTAGATAATTCACAGCAAGAGGACAGGCGCAACACCTCGACAACACAGGGACTTTGCGAAATCTTTTCCGAGTCTTCAAGATCGTACGGAGACTAGGAAGGGAGCGCTATGACAGCGCTGGGGGAGACAAACCCAGTGGACCTCACTTACGGTGGTCGCCATGCCCAGTGACCGCCCGATCTTCGTCGTCGGCTGCCCGCGCTCCGGCACCACGATGCTGCAACTCATGTTGCACGCGCACCCGCGCATCGCCCTCCCGCCGGAGACCCGGTTCCTGCTGGCCGCGTATCAGCAGCGCCAGAAGTTCGGGGACCTGAACGACGAGGGCCACCGCCGGGACCTCGGCAAGTGGCTGGTGAAGACCAGTCAGTTCGGCGACCTGGGCCTCAACAAGGAGCAGGTGGTCGAGGCCGTGGTGGCCGCGCCACCGACGCTGGGGTCCGCTCTGGGCACGATCTTCAAGATGTACGCGGAACGCTTCGGCAAGCCGCGCTGGGGTGACAAGCGGCCGCTCTACCTGCGGAACCTGCCGGTCATCCTGCGGCTCTTCCCGGACGCGCAGATCATCAACATCATGCGTGACGGCCGGGACTGCGTGGCCTCCCTCAAGGAGACCCCGTGGAGTTCGAACGAGTTCCAGACGCTGGTGGACACCTGGACCGAGTCCGCCGACGCGTCGCTGCTGGCCGCGCGCCGGTACCCCAAGGACGTCTACCACCAGGTGCGGTACGAGGACCTGGTGGCCGATCCCGAGCCGTACCTGCGCGGGATCTGCGACTTCCTCGAGGAGGAGTTCGACCCGGCGATGACCAAGCCGTCCGACCTCGCCTCGGTGGCGGTGCCGAAGTACAAGAGCTGGCACAAGCTCACGCACCAGGAGGTCACCACCGAGCGGGTGCAGAGCTGGCGGTCCCGGCTCACCGAAGAGGAGATCGCGCAGTGCGAGACCGCCTTCGGTGACCGGCTCGCCTACTTCGGGTACGAGCCGTCCCAGCCGGTCGCGCGCAGCGCCCGGTTCCGCTCGTCGGCCCGTCTGGTCGCCAAGCACCGTCTCGGGCCCGCCCGCAACGCGGCGCGGCAGTTCCTGAAGTCCACGCCGGCCGAGCCGCCCATCGCGGCCCGGTTGACGAGCCGGCAGACCGCCGGCTGAGTTCTCTGGAGATGGAGGGCTCCGCGGAGCCCTCCATCGTCAGCTGATCAGGCGCCGTTCCCAGGCCCAGGCGGCGATCTCCACCCGGTTACGGGTGCCGAGCTTGGTGTGCACACTGCCCAGGTGGGTCTTGACCGTGCCGACCGAGATGAACAGCTCGCCGGCGATCTCCGCGTTGGTCCGGCCACGGGCGATCAGCCGCACCACGTCCCGCTCGCGCGGGGAGAGACCGCCGTCGTCACCCCGCGGCGCCGGCGGCGTCAGGTGCTCCAGCAGCCGTACGGTGATCGACGGGCTGATCAGCGCGTCCCCGGAGACCGCCGCGCGCACCGCCTCGATCAGCAGCGCCGGACCGGAGTCCTTCAGCAGGAACCCGGCCGCCCCGTTGCGCAGCGCCCGGTGCACGTACTCGTCCAGGTCGAACGTGGTGACCACGACGACCCGCACCGGATCGGCGACACCCGGCCCGGCCAGCAGGTTCAGCGCCTGGAGCCCGTCCATCCGGGGCATCCGGATGTCCATCAGCGCGACGTCCGGCCGCAGCCGCCGGGCCGCCTCGACCGCCTCCACGCCGTCGGCCGCCTCGCCGACCACCGCCATGTCCGGCTGCGCGCCGATGATCATGCCGAAGCCGGTGCGGACCATCGCCTGGTCGTCCGCGATGAGCACCTTGATCATGGAGTACTCCGGTCCAGGGGGAAGACGGCGTCGACGACCCAGCCGGTGCTGATGCCCGGCCCCGAGGTGAACTGCCCACCGGCGGCGCGGACCCGTTCGGCCAGGCCGACCAGACCGTACCCCGAGCGCTCGGGGCCGAGCCCGGCGCGGGGCGGCGGGCCGTCGTTCGCCACCCGCAGCAGCAGCGTCTCCGGGGTACGCCGGAACCACACGTCCACCACGGTCGCCTCCGGCGCGTGCTGCCGTACGTTGGTCAGCGCCTCCATCACCACCCGGTACGCCGACGTCGACACCTCCACCGGCAGCCCGTCCAGTGAGCCGTCGGCGTGCAGCCGGGCCGCCGCGCCACCCGCCGCGGTGAACTGCCCGACGAGCGGCCCGAGGTCGTGCACCCCGGCGATCGGCGCGAGTGGGGCGTCCGGCCGGGACTCCGGGTCGCGCAGCACGCCGACCATCCGCCGCATCGAGGCCATCGTCTCGGCGCCGGCGTTCTCGATCTGTTCGAGGGCGAGCAGCACCCGCCGCGGATCCTGCTCGGCGATGAACCGGGCGCCCTGGGCCTGCACGACGATGCCGGTCACGTGGTGCGCGATGAAGTCGTGCAGGTCGCGGGCGAACTCGGCGCGCTGCTCGGCGCGGACGTGGTCGACGGCCCGGCGCCGCGCCTCCTCGGCCGTACGCAGGTAGACGCCGGTGGCGATGGCGGCGGCACCCGCCAGGGCCTGGATGAGACCGAAGATCACGTAGATCGCGATGACGCCGCCCCGCAGCGGCTGAAGGCCGACCGCGACCAGGGCCAGGCCGCACGCCACGATCGCCCGGTTGACCGGGGCGTGCCGGGCCACCACGTAGAGCACGCCGAGCATCGCCAGCGACTCGGCCAGACCCCACATCACCTGCGCACCGACCACCACCGAGAGGTAGGCGGTGAGCGCGATCGAGTTGGCCGCCACCGCGATGGCGGCGGGTGGCAGCCGGGACGACCCGGTCCGGTGATCGGGCAGCCAGACCGCGGCCACGGCGACGGCCGAGCCGATCTGCCAGAGCACCACCCCGGCGTGCATGCCCTGCGCCACGTCGAAGACGCCCAGGATCGCCAGCACGCCGAGGGCGCCGAGCTGGGCGAGACGGAGAAGGATCGTGCGGGTCACCGGACTCAGCGTAGGTGCCGGCGGGTCTCTCCCCATCGGCCGAAAGGAAGACCCGGGTTGCTCCGGAGCCGGTCCGCGGGCCGATGTGCGTACTTGCCCCCATCGACCAGGATCCCTTCGTCAACCTCACAGCGAGCTGGGAGCATCCATGCAGACGTACCCGCCGGCGGCCGCGGTCGCCGCCGTCGACCTGGTGAAGGTGTACGGCACCGGTGACACCGCGGTCCGCGCGCTGGACGGGGTGAGCGTCGGCTTCGACCGGGGCCGGTTCACCGCGATCATGGGACCGTCCGGCTCCGGCAAGTCCACCCTGATGCACTGCCTCGCCGGGCTGGACACCGCCACCACCGGCCAGGTACTGCTCGGCGGCACCGACCTGACCACCCGGTCCGACCGGGTGCTGACCAAGGTCCGGCGGGAGCGGATCGGCTTCGTGTTCCAGTCGTTCAACCTGCTGCCGCAGCTCACCGCCGAGCGCAACATCCTGCTCCCGCTCGACCTGGCCGGGCGCCGCCCCGACCAGGAGCACCTGGACCGGCTGGTCACCACGCTCGGGCTGGCCGGCCGGCTCGGGCACCGGCCCAGCGAGCTCTCCGGCGGGCAGCAGCAGCGGGTCGCGCTGGCGCGGGCACTGGTCACCCGCCCCGAGGTGCTCTTCGCCGACGAGCCCACCGGCAACCTGGACTCACGCTCCGGCGCCGAGGTGCTCGGCCTGCTCCGGGACTCGGCCCGCGACCTCGGGCAGACCATCGTCATGGTCACCCACGACCCGGGCGCCGCGGCGTATGCGGACCGGGTGGTGCTGCTCGCCGACGGGCGCCTGGCCGGGGAGATCCATCAGCCGGACATCGCGTCGGTGACCGACGCCCTGCAGACCCTGGCGAGCGCCCGGTGAACGCGGTCCTGCGTACCCAGCTCGCCGGCGTCGCCCGGCGCCCGTCGCGGATGCTGCTCACCGGCCTGGCGATCCTGGTCGCCTCGTTCGTCGTCTACGCCACCGTGCTGGCCCAGCAGATCACCGTGCGCAGCGTGCTGAACGGGCTCAGCGGCACCCCGGAGGCGGTCGGCCTGGTCGTCGGGAACGGCGAGGTGGACGGCGACATGCTCACCGCGATCAGCGCGCTGCCGGGTGTCGCGGAGGCGGCCGGCCGGGTGCAGATCGGCAGTCAGGTGGGCGGGCGGTACCTCAACGTCAGCGCGGATCCGGGCCGCGGGCCGCTCAGCCTGGTCGCCCTCGCGTCCGGGCGGTACCCGTCGGCGGCGGGGGAGATCGCCATCACCCCGCGGACCGCGCAGCTGACCGGTTTCGCCGTCGGCACGAGCGCGGACCTCGATCCGGGCACCGGCACGAAGGTGCCCGTCACGGTGGTCGGCCTGGTCACTGCCAGAGACGATTTCGGGTACGACGCGTACGCGCCCTGGACCACCGTGTCAGCCCTGGGAGCCGGCGAGCGGCTGAACCAGATCGACGTACGGCTCGACCCGGGCGCCGACCCGGACGCGGTGCGCTCGCGGATCGACGCGCTGGTCGCGGCGGCGCCCGCCGACGGACGGCCGGAGGTGGCCACGGGGGCCGACGTCCGGCTCGCCGAGGCCCGGGCCGCCTCGGCGGACGTGAACAGCGTCTTCGCCGTGGTCGGCATGTTCGTGGCGATCGCGGTGGCCGCCGCCGGCCTGATCGCCGCCTCCACGTTCCGGATCGTCTTCGCCCAGCGGATGCGGCAGCTCGCCCTGCTCCGCGCGGTCGGCGCCGGCCGGGGCAGCACGTTCCGGGCGCTCGCCACCGAGGGTGCGCTGACCGGCCTGCTCACCGGCCTGACCGGGGTGCTGGCCGCGCTCGCCGTCGGCCACGCGCTCCCACCCCTGCTGCGGGCGGCCGGCTTCACCGTCGCCTCGCCCGGCTTCCCGGTGTTCCGTGGGATCGGCACGGTCCTGCTCGCGGTGGTGCTGACCGTGGTGGCGGTGCTCGCCCCGGCGGTCTCGGCGAGCCGGGTGGCGCCCCTGGAGGCGCTGCGCAGCGCGTCGACGACCGGCGCCCGGACCGGGATCGGCGTCCTCCGCTGGATCGCCGGGCTGCTGCCGCTCGCCGGTGCCGTCGCGGTCGCGGCGTACGTGGTGGCGAACCTGCCCGGCGCGGACACGGAGAACTACGAGGTGATGCCGATGCTGCTCGCCGTGGTGCTCTCCGGCACGCTCGCCTTCATCGCGCTGATCGCCCTCGGCCCGGTGCTGGTCCGTCCGGTGCTGGCGCTGGCCGGGTGGCCGCTGCGCCGGCTCGGCCCGGTCGGGCGGCTCGCGGTCGGCGGGGTCGGCGGCAGCGCGCGCCGGGCCGCGGCGGTGTCGGTGGTGGTCGCGCTCGGCGTCACCCTGGTCGCCGGGGTGCTGGTCGGGCAGGCGTCGATGCGGGTGCTGATGGAGCGGGAGACGGCCGCCTCCGCGCCCGCCGACTTCGACCTGACCGGCGGCGACGGCGTCACCCTGCCGGACGGGTTCGCCGAGAGGGCGGCGCGCAGCGGGGAGCTGACCCGGGTGACGCCGTACCGGAGGGTCTCGTCGGTGACCGTGGGCGACGTGGACGCGCCGGTGACCGACGTCGACACGACCGCGCTGCCCCGGTTCGCGGACCTCGACTACCACGCCGGTTCGGCGTCGGGCCTGGGCTCGGGGAAGGTGGTGGTGGCCCGCTTCGTCGCGGACCTGGCGGGCCTGACGGTGGGGGACACCGCGACGGTCCGGGGCGCGAAGGGGCCGGTGCCGCTCGTCGTGATCGGGGTGCTGTCCGACATGGGGCCGCTGCACAGCGGGCTGCTCGTGACCCCGGAGGACCTGACCAGGCTGGGTGCGCCGGCGGCGTACTCGGGGATCCTGGCGGACGCGGCGCACGACGGCGCCGAGGGGCGGACCGAGGCGCTGCGGGCGCTGCGCGCGGTGCCCGCCGGGGACACGGCGTACAGCGTGGACATCCTCGCCGACCAGCGGGACCAGATCGAGAGCGGGCTGCGGATGGTGCTCGCCGTCGCGCTCGGGCTGATCGGGCTCACCGTGCTGATCGCCGTGGTCGGCGTCGGCGCCACGACCGCGCTCTCGGTGGTCGAGCGGGCCCGTGAGTCCGGGCTGCTCCGGGCGATCGGGATGTCCCGCGGTGCGCTGCGGACCATGCTCACCACCGAGTCCGCCCTGTACGGCGTGATCGGCGCGGTGCTCGGGCTGGCGCTCGGGGTCCCGTACGCCTGGCTGGCCCTGCAGGCGGTCGGCCTGAACGCGCCGCTCGCCCTCCCCGGGTGGCAGCTGGCGGCGGCGTTCGTGGCCCTGGTGGTGCTGACCGCGCTGGCCGGTGTGTTCCCGGCCCGGCGGGCCGCCCGGGTGAGCCCGGTGAGCGCGCTCGGCACGGAGTAGGCCGTCACCGAGGGGCCCGGTGGGTAACCGGGCCCCGTCGGCGTAGCCGGGTCCCGTTGGGGTAGCCGGGTCCCGTTGGGGTAGCCGGGTCCCGTTGGGGTAGCCGGGTCCCTACTCATGGTTAATCGTCGATCCCGTCCCGAAGTGATCACCATCATCCGGTACCCTCACGCGGCGATATTTCGATCACGGGGGATGGGATGAATCGAAAACTGGCGATCGGCTCGGGGATTGCGGTCGCGGTGCTCGCGGCCGGCGGCGGGGTAGCGGTACTGACCTGGCCGTCCGGCGACGGCACCACGCAGGCGGGCCTCACCACGATCCCGGCCGACCCGAACGCGGAGCCGCCGGCGATCAAGACGCAGCTGAACACGGTGGACCTGGCCGCCTCCGGTGGCACGGCGGACCTGCCGCAACGGGACACCAAGCAGTTCAGCCTGCTCGGCGTGACCTGGACCGACCCGGCCGCCAAGCCCACCGGCGCCATCGAGGTCCGGACCCGCAGCGTCGCCACCGGCACGTGGACCGGCTGGCAGGACCTCGACGTCACCGACAACGGACCGGAGTCCGCCGAGGCGGCCACCGCCGGCCGCCGGGGCGCGACCGAGCCGCTCTGGGTGGGTGCCTCGAACGGCGTCGCGGCCCGGATCGGCGGTAAGGACCTCCCGGCCGGGCTGCGCCTCGACCTGATCGACCCGGGCAGCTCGACCGGCGGCCAGGGCGGCGGCAGCGGCATCCTGCTCGCCGACGAGCCGTCGGCTGAGCCGTCCGTATCCCCCTCGGACAGCGTGTCCGCCGAACCCTCCGAGTCGGTCTCCCCCTCCGAGAGCGTCTCGAGTTCGCCCACCGAGTCGTCGTCGCCGGCAGCCTCCGACTCGCCGAGCCCGAGTGCCACCACCTCGGCGCCGGCCTCCGCCTCGCCCAGCCCGAGCGCCACCAGTGAGCCCCCGGTCTCCAACGTGCCGGTCTCGGTGCCGTTCCCCACCTACGTGTCGCGCAAGCAGTGGAGCGCCGACGAGACCATCGTCGGGGACATCACCATCGCCACCGAGGTCAAGGCGCTCTGGGTGCACCACACCGCGACCACCAACGACTACTCCTGCTCCGACTCGGCGGCGATCGTCCGGAGCATCCAGACGTACCACGTGAAGAGCAACGGCTGGTCGGACATCGGGTACAACTACCTGCTCGACAAGTGCGGCACGCTCTTCGAGGGCCGTAAGGGCGGTGTGGAGAAGCCGGTGGTCGGCGCGCACACCGTCGGCTTCAACACCAACTACGCCGCGATCTCGGTGATCGGCAACTTCGAGACCGCGAAGTCCAGCGACACCATCGAGACGGTGATCGCCAAGGTCGCCGCCTCCCGCCTGGGCAAGTACGGCTACAGCCCGGCCGAGACCGCCACCTTCACCGCGGGCTCGACGAACAACAAGTACACGGCCGGCACCAAGGTCACCCTGCCCCGCGTCTCCGGGCACCGCGACCTGGACGCCACCGCCTGCCCCGGTGCCAACCTGTACTCGCGGCTGGCCGCCATCCGGGCCAAGACCCAGCTCACCGTGACCGGCGGCGGGGTGTCCGGCGGCGCGTACTACGTGAAGAAGTCGGCGACGCTGAGCTGGCCGGTGCTGGCCACCACCTCCGACGTGACCGGGTTCTCCGTGCTGGTCGACGGCACGGTCGCGAGCACGTACGCCGCATCGGTACGCAGCGCCTCGGTGGCCGTACCGGTGGGCAAGCACACGGTGACGGTCCAGGCCGCGTACTCCTCGGGCAAGGTCTCCAAGGTCAGCGCCACGATCTACGGCGACACCACGGTGCCGACGCTGACCACGCCGGTGCCGGGCCTCAAGACCGGTACCTACAGCACCTCGTCGGCGCCGGTCGCGGTCACCTTCACCGCGAAGGACAACCTCAAGGTCGCGTCGGTCACGGTCAGCAAGCCCAAGAGCGCGACCCTCTCCGGTACGGCCACCAGCTGGTCGACGACGGTCAAGCCGGCCGGCAAGCTCTCCTACCTGGTCACCGCGCGCGACGTGGCCGGCAACGCGCGGGCCGCCTCGGTGACGCGGACCGTGGTGCTGATGCCGGAGACCAGCGCCAAGAAGAGCGGCACGTGGACGAAGAAGACGTCCAGCTCGTACCTGAGCGGGAAGGCGCTCTCCGCGACCAAGAAGAACGCGAAGCTGACGTACACCTTCACCGGTAGCTCGGCCGCGCTGCTCTTCACCCGCACCACGAAGTCCGGCAAGGCCGCGATCTACGTGGACGGCAAGAAGATCACCACGATCGACCTGAAGGCGAGCTCGACGCTGCACAAGCGGGCACTCTGGACCCGCAACGTGTCCTACGGCAAGCACACCGTGGCGATCGTGGTGGCCGCGACCTCGGGGCGGCCGACGGTGATCTCGGACGGTCTCGCCTACATCAAGTGAGATGCATCAGCCCGGATGCATCTAAACTGATGCATCTAAACTGATGCATCTAAACTGATGCATCTGAACCGATGCATCTGAACCGATGCATCTGAACCGATGCATCGGCTGGACGCCATGGCTGTTTCCGCTGGCTTGAAGCGACCGAAACGGTCCGCCGAAGTCTCCTGGCTGGCGGTCAGGGGCGACCCCGCTGGTCGATTCCGGCGGGATCGTCGCCGGCGGGGTCGCGGGGTGGGCGTTCTCGGTCATGGTCCGGGTGGGCCCCGTATGGCCCGGACTTGATCGACTTTTCATGATCGACTACGGGTTTGATCTTGGTGGCTGGTGGTCAGGGGTGTGTCGGCGGGCTTGAGTGACCCGTGAGTGCCAGCTTTCCCGGCGTGGCTGGTGTTCAGGGGTCTGTCGGGCGCCTGAGACACCCCGGATCGCCAGCCGACCGGGGCCGAGGCACCCCGGATCGCCAGCCGGACCGGCCGAGGCATCCTGGACGGCCGGCTCACCGCCTGCGGGCACGCCGCCCGACGGCCCGGGACCGAAACCTGGCCGATGGAATCGACGATCCGCGGGCGGCGAGTGTTTCGGACGGGCACTCACCGCGGGATCCGGCGTCCCACCCGAGCGGTCCAGAGTTGACCAGCAGGGTCACGGGTGTCTCGGCGGCATCTGAGACACCACTGACCACCAGCTGGACCTGCCACGACCGATGCATCAGATCAAATCGGGACGGCGCTCGCGAGGTCCTCGTCAGCCCTGCCGGTTGTCTACCGGACGGCGCTACGAGGTGCTCCTACGGCGAGAAGGGCGAGTGCGGCGAGAAGGGCCCCCGCGCGGCCCCCGCCCCGCGCGGCGCGAGAAGGGCGAGAAGGGCGAGAAGGGCGAGAAGGGCGAGAAGGGCGAGAAGGGCGAGAAGGGCGAGAAGGGCGAGAAGGGCGAGAACCGATTCGGAATCCTCCGGCGCACACGCACTCGCGATATACCACCGACGAGCGAACCGCCACGCGGAGCCCGGCCCGTTGACCGAACGAACGGCTCCGCGACCAGCGGAAAGACGCGTTGCCCCCGAAACGGAAAGACGCTCGCCCCTGGGAACGGGAGGACCACTCAGCCGGAGCGGCGTGCCTGATTGCGTCGTTCCGGGCTGGGCCAGCCCGTCGCCGGGGGCAGGGTGAACCAGAACGTCGCGCCGCGGCCCTCCTCGCCCTCCGCCCAGATCTCGCCGCCGTGGCGTTCGATCGCGCGGTGCACCGTGGTCAGGCCGATGCCGGTGCCCGGGAAGTCGCGTGCGTCGTGCAGCCGGGCGAACGGGCGGAACAGCTCGCCGGCCTTGCCCGCCGGGAAGCCGGCCCCGTTGTCCCGGATGAAGTAGCGGCCCTCCGCGCATCCCACCTCGATCCGCGGGTGCTCGACCCGCCGGGTGAACTTCACCGCGTTGTTGATCAGGTTCTCCAGGACCACCCGGACCAGGCCCTCGTCACCGTCGGCGGACATGCCCTCGTGGACGGCGTACTCGACCCGGTGTTCGGGGTCCCGGCCGGAGACCTCGGCGGCGACCTCCCGGGCCGTCTCCGACAGGTCGAAGACGGTCCGGCGCAGCTCGCCGCGGCTGGCCCGGGCCAGGATCAGCAGCGACTCGACCAGGTCGGCCATCCGCAGCGCGGCCGCGTGGATCCGTTCCAGGCGGCTGCGGGTCTTCTCGCCGAGCGGCTCGTCGTCGCCGTCCTCCAGGATGTGCTCGGCGAAGCTGCTGATCACCTGGAGCGGGCCGCGCAGGTCGTGCGAGACCGAGCCGGAGAACGCCTCCAGCTCGCGGTTGCGCCACTCCAGCTCCTCGACCATCGCGGCGCGGGCCTCGGCGAGCTCGCGGGCCGCGCGCTCCTCGGCGGCGTCCAGCTCGCGGCGCATCAGCTCCTCGCGGATCCGCCGGCTCTCGTCGTGCGACTGCTTGCGGCGGATCTGCGCCCGGACGTGCACGCGCAGCCCCTCCGGTACGTCGGCCTCGCTGACGTAGTCGTCGGCGCCGGCCGCCAGGCACTCCAGCATCACGTCCTCGCCGCCGGCCATCACCAGCGGGAGGTCGCCGACCCGCGGCACCTCGCGGATCCGCCGGCAGGTGTCCCGCGCCCTCTCGACGTCGTCGTCGAGGCCGAGGACGATGCAGTCGACCGGCTGGGCGGCGAGCATCCGGAGCGCGTCCTCGGCGCCGGTGGCGTGCATGATGTCGTACCCCTCGGTGTGCAGCGCCTCGTTCCATCGGTCGAGCTCGGCCCGGTCCGGGCTGACCGTGAGCACCTTGCCGGGGCCGTGCAGGCTGCCGGTCGCCTCGATCGGGAGCTGCTCGGCGGCCTGCCGGAGCACCGCGGCGAGCTTGGCCAGCACCACGGCCAGGTTCTGCTGCTTGCGGACGAAGGCGTCGGCGCCCGCGTCCAGCATCTGCATCTCGGTGGCGTAGTCGTCGGCCGCGGTCATCAGGATGCACGGGGTGTCCCGCAGCGCCGGGTCGAGGCGGATCCGGCGGATCACCGTGGCGCCGTCCATGCCGGGCATCACCCCGTCCACGATCACCGCCTGGGGGCGACGGTCGGCCGCCATCCGCAGGCCCTCCTCGCCGCCGGACGCGGTGAGGATCGCGTACCCCTCCGGCTCCAGCAGGTCGCGCAGCTCCTCGCGGAACGTCATGCTGTCGTCGATCACCAGGACCGTGGTCACCCCGGCGGCCTTCTCGTCCGGGATCTCGCCGAGCAGCTGCCTCGTCCGGGCCACCACGTAGCCGGCGTCGTACGGCTTGCCGACGTACTCGTCCGCCCCGGTCCGCAGCCCGGCCAGCCGGTCGGTCACCTCGCTCTCGCTGGAGAGCAGCATGGTCACCACGTCGGCGCGGGCCGGCATGTGCCGCAGTTCGGTGAGCAGTTCCAGCCCGTCCGCGTCGGGGAGCAGCACGTCCAGCACCGCGGCGTCGAAGGCCGCGGTGGCGAACGCGTTGCGGGCCTCGGCACCGGTCGCGCAGAGGATGGTCCGGAACCCGTCGTCCTCGAACGCCTCGTGCAGGTCCATCCGTACGGTGAGGCTGTCGTCCACGATCAGCACGGTCGGTGTCATCGGCGTGTCCCGGCGGGGTGCAGCTCGGCCAGCCGCGCGGCGATCCGGCCCGGCGGCAGTACGTACATGGCCGCGCCGAGCAGGGCGGCCTCCCGGGGCATCCCGTACACCGTGCAGCTGCCCTCGTCCTGGGCGAAGGTGACCGCGCCCCGGTTGCGCATCTGCAGCAGACCCTGGGCGCCGTCCCGGCCCATCCCGGTGAGCAGGCAGCCGACGGAGGCGCCGCCGTACTCGACGGCCACCGACTCGAAGAGCACGTCGACCGACGGGCGGCAGGAGTGCCGGGGCGGTCCGTCGGAGAGCCGCAGCAGCTGGTCGCGGATGAAGACGTGCCGGTCCGGGGGCGCGAGCAGCACCTGACCGGCGAGTGAGCGGAGCGGGGTGCCGTCGGTCGCGTACCGCACGTCGCGTTTGGTCTGCCCGGCCAGCCAGTCGGAGAACGCCGTCGCGAACTGCTCGCTCGCCGCGATGTGCTGCACGCAGACGACCGGCGTCCGGAAGTTCGGCGGCAGCGAGCGCAGCAGCTCGGTGAGCGCGGCCGGGCCACCGGTCGAGGAGCCGACCGCCACCACGCTGAACGCGTCGGTCGGGGGGAGGACCACGGCGGGGACCGGTGGCGGCGGCGTGGAGCTGCGCCGCCCGTCCAGCCGGGCCCGCGGATGGGTGATCACCCGGATCCGGGAGACCATCCGTACGGTGGCCCGCAGCCGCGGCGCCCAGTCCACGTCCGAGTCGTCGCCGCGCGGCTTCTCCAGCACGTCCACCGCGCCCGCCGCGAGCGCGTTGTAGGTGCTGAACAGCTCCCGCCGGTCCGCCGAGGAGACCACCAGGATCGGGATCGGGTGCTCGGCCATGATGTGCTCGGTGGCCTCCAGTCCGCTGATCCCGGGCAGCATCATGTCCATCGTGATCACGTCGGGGCGCAGCCGGCCGGCCATCTCCACGGCCTGCTCGCCGGAGACCGCCTCGCCCGCCACCAGCAGCTCCGGGTCCGCGGCGAGCGCCTCCCTCAGGTGGTGGCGCATCGTCATGGAGTCCTCGACGACCAGCACCCGGATCACGCGCGCACCACCAGACGGCGGATGTGGTTGAGCAGCTCCTCCTGGTCGAACTCGCCCTTGACGACGTACGCGCTGGCCCCGGCCCGCGTACCGCGTTCCCGGTCCTCGGCGCTGGACCGGGAGCTGACCAGGATGGCCGGCACGTTCGCCAGCTCCGGCTCGGCCCGGGTCCGCTCGACGAACGTGAAGCCGTCGATGCCCGGCATGTCGATGTCGGTCAGGAAGAGGCCGTACCGGCGGGCCCGGGCCCGGTCCAGGCCCTCCTCGCCGGAGGCGGCCAGGTCGACCTCGTACCCGGCGGACTCCAGGATGCTGCGCTCCAGCATCCTGGTGGTCAGCGAGTCGTCGACCACCAGGATCGGCAGCGGCGGGGTGGTCGGCGCCACGAACGCCCGGCCGCCGGCGTCGTTGTAGAGCACCATCGCGGCCAGGCCCATCGGGTCGAGGACCAGCCGCGGGTTGCCGTCCGCGTCCACCGCCACGTTGGCGATCGCGTCGGTCGACGGCGCCAGGTCCGGCAGCGGGCGGGCGACCAGGGCGTGCGTGCCGAGCAGCCGGTCCACGCCGATCGCCACCGTGGTCTCACCCGCCTTCAGCACCACCGCGGCGCCCGGCCCGCTGTCGTCGTCGAAGATCTCGGTGCCCACGTAGAGCGCCTCGGCCAGTGGCAGGAACGGGACCGCCACCCCCTCGAAGACCAGCCGGCCGGTGGCGGCGGCGGTCACCGCCTCGTCCGCGTCGAGCCGGGCGCAGGCGCGGACCGCGTCCAGCGGCAGGGTGGCCACCGAGCCGCCCGCCTCGACCATCAGCCCGGTCATGCTCAGCAGGGTCAGCGGCACGGTCAGCTCGACGATGGCGCCCTGGCCGGGGGTGCTGCGTACCGAGACCTCGCCGTGCAGCTGGGCGGCCGCGTCCCGGAGCACGTCCATCCCGATGCCCCGGCCGGCCACCTCGGTCACCGACGGCGAGGTGCTGATCCCTCCGTGCATGACCAGCTCCATCACCTCCGCCTCGCCGTCCCGGCCGCTCGCGCCGAGCAGACCGCGGGACTCGGCGGCCCGGCGCAGGCCCGCCACGTCGAAGCCGCGGCCGTCGTCGGTGCAGAGGAACGAGGCGTACCGGCCGCGCCGTTCGACCTCGAAGGTGATCGTGCCCTCGGCGGGCTTCCCCGCGCCCTGCCGCTCCTGTTCCGGCTCGATGCCGTGCACCACCGCGTTCCGGACCACGTGCAGGAACGCGGCGCTGACCGGGCCGAGCAGGTGCGAGCCGAGCCGGACCTCGCCGCCCGCGCTCAGGAACCGGACCCGGCGGCCCTCGGAGACGGCGGCGTCCCGGACCGCCCGGCGCAGCGCGGTGAAGATGCTCCCGGCCGGCACCAGCCGCAGGCTCTCCGCCTTGGCCCGGACGTCGTCCATCTCCCGCTCGATCTGGTCCACCGCGTCGGTCATCCGCCGCCCGGCGCTGCCCAGTTCGCCGGCGATACGCGCCGCCGAGGCCCGGCCCGCCGAACTGCCGGGGGCGCGGCCGCTGCGGAGCTGGTCGGCGAGGGTCTCCGCGTTGCGGCGCAGGCGCTCCATGACCTGGCAGCCGGCCCGCAGCGGTGCCATCCGGGAGGTCGCCTCGTTGATCGCCTCCAGCAGGTCGTCCAGCTCCGCGCTGGTGGCCCGCTGCGGGGCGAGGTCGATGGGCTCGTCGACCGGCTCCGCGTCGGGCGCGGCCGCCGACTCCACGGGCGCCGGTGGCGGGGCCGGTTGCTCCAGGGCGCGTACCTGAGCACTGATCTCGTCGTTGAGGCGCAGCAGCTCGCGCATCTCCCCGGCGGCCAGCGCGGCCGGGTCCTCCCGGTGCGGGACCAGCACCTCCTCGAAGGCGTGGGCCCGGTCGGCGATCTCCTTCTGCTTGACCACCCGCGCCGCGCCCTTGAGGGTGTGCGCCACCCGCAGTAGCCGCGCCACCGGCTCCGGTCCGGGCCGCTGGTCCAGGTCGAGCACGCCGGCGCTGATCTGATCGGCCAGCTCCCGCGCCTCGACCCGGAAGTACCGGAGTGGGTCGCGCCCCTCCGGCATCTCAGTGGCCCCGGGTTCCGACGAGCTCCAGCAGTTCGCCGGAGAGCGAGGTGAGGTGCGCGGCGGTCTGCTTGGTCTGCACCGCGCTCGCCTCGGTCTCCCGGGAGACCCGGGCGGTGTCCGAGGCGGCCACGTTGACCTGCTCGACCGCGGTGGTCTGCTGTTTGGTGGAGAGCTCGATCTCCCGGGTCGCGTCGTTGGTGGTGGCGACCAGCTGGACGATCTCCCGGAACGAGTTGGTGGCGTCGTCGAACCGCCGCGCGCCCGCGTCGACCGCCTTCGCGCCGATCTCGGTCGCCATCACGGTGGTGTTCACCGCGCCCCGGACATCCTCGATCAGGGCCCGGATCTCCTTGGCCGAGACCGACGTACGGTCGGCGAGCTTGCGGATCTCCTCGGCCACCACGGCGAACCGGCGGCCCCACTCGCCGGCCCCGCTCGCCTCGATGGTCGCGTTGATCGCCAGGATGTTGGTCTGCTCGGCCAGCTCCGAGACGAGGTCCACCACCACGCCGATCTGCTGCGACTTCTCGCCGAGCGCGAGCATGTGCTGGACGATCTGGTCGACCTGGGTACGGATCGCCGCCATCGACGCGCGGGTCTGGTCGATGTTCGAGTCCCCGGCCCGGGCCGCCGACTCGGTCTCCTCGGCGATCTTGGAGACCCGCTGGGCGCTCTCCGCGATCTGCCGCGAGGTGATCAGCAGCTCGTTGATCGTGGTGGTGATCTCGCTCATCGCGCTGGCCTGGTCCCGGCCACCGTTCACCTGCTGCGCGGCGGCCGCCTCCAGCTCCGCCGAGGAGCTCTGGATGTGGCCCACCGCGGCGCCCACCTCCCGCCGCAGGTCCCGGCTCAGCCGCCAGGCCACCGCGACCGCGCAGAGGGTGGTGATCACGCCCAGCCCGATGATCATCGTGATGGCGAGGGCGGCCTGCTGCGACGAGTGCTTGCGGTCGGACTCCACGTCGGCGCGTACCTGGTCGGTCAGCTGGGTGATGTTGCTCAGCATGACGTCGCGCAGCTGCACCACCGTGCTGTCGGTCTCGGACGCCGTCGGGACCGCGGCGCCGGTGGCATCGCGGTCGGCCATCACCGCCGTGAGCGCCTCGGCGTGGTTCGCCTCGGAGGTCTGCACCTGGTTCAGCAACTCCTGGATCTTGCTGTCGGTGACCTCCTTCTTCAGGACGGCGAGCTGGTCGAGGAAGTCGGTACGGTCCTGCGCGGTCTGCGCGGAGAAGTTCTGCTGCCGGTCGCCCCAGGCCATGTACCCTCGGTAGTCGCTGAGCCGCTTCTCCATCAGCCGGGCGAGGTTCTCCGAGCCGGCCAGCTGCTGGGTCGCCGCGCTGATCACCCGGTCCTTGGCGTTCACCACGAAGAGCAGGCAGAGCACGGTCAGGACGACCGAGATCAGCGTCAGGAGGCCGGTGATGCCGACCCCGACGCCCAGCTTCCGGCCGTAGGTGTGTCCCGCCATCATGTGGCCGCCCCCTCGCTCTGGTGTCCGGCCAGCTGATGCACCAGCATCCGGGTGGCCGGGACATCGATGATCGGGCGGTTGCCGTCCGGCAGCCGCACCATGCCGTGCAGGCAGCCGCGCTGCCCCTCCGGGCCGGCCGCGCTGTCGACGACGTCGGCGGCGCGGACCCGTACGTGGTGGTCGAGCTCGTGGAAGGCGAGCGCCAGGGGTGGCGTGCCGGCCGCCATCACCAGCCATCGCGGTCGCTCCGGCAGCGGATGTCCGAGCAGCGCGGCCAGGTCGTAGACCGGGACCACCACACCGGCGAACCCGGCCAGGCCGAGCAGGCCGCGGACCGAGGTGGGCAGCGGGACGATCCGCCGGTCCGGGTGCACGCCGGAGGCCTGGGAGAGGCGCAGCGCGTACGCCCGGCCGCCCGCCCCGATCGCGAGCAGCTCGACGACCTCGCTGTCCAGGGTCCGGGCCGGCACCGCGAAGGAGTTGTCGAATTCGGCCCGGAGCCGTTCGACCTTGCTGGCCACGGTGGGCTGGCTCATCGGCGGCCGCCCCGGGCCATCGCCGACTCCAGCTCGGTCCGGCACAGCTTGACCAGGGTGAGCCGCCCGAACCCCCCGCCGAAGAGCGCGATCCGCTCCTCGCCCTCCCGCCCGAGCAGGTCGAGCGCGGCCTCCAGCTCCGCCGCCGCGCCGCGCCCGTCGCCGCGCCGCCGGGCCAGCAGCCCCATCCGCAGCCGCGGCATCGCGAACGACGGATCGAGGTACGCCGCCAGCCGGTACTGCCCGACCGCGTGGTCCGGGTCGTCGACCTCGTGGCAGAGCCCGAGCAGCTGGTGCGCGTCCGCGGACGGCCCGCCGTTGTCGATCAGGTGCCGCGCCGTCTCCCGGGCCTCGGCGAGCCGTCCCACCTGAGCGAGCAGGACACCGTGCAGCAGCCGGAGCCGCGGGTCCGGCGCCGGTATCGCCTCGATCATGGTGACCGCGTCGGCGAACCGCTCGCCGCGGAGCAGATCCAGCGCCCGCCGGTGGACGTCCTCGGAACCGGGCATCGGGCGGGCCGGTGCGGTGGGCACCGAGGGGGTGCGGACCACCGGTGCCGGCGGCTCGGCCCGCAGGTAGTAGATCGAGTCACCGCAGTGCCGCACCAGCAGCCCCTCCGGCCGGGCGCCGAGCGAGTCGGTGTGTCCGAGGAAGAGCGCACCACCGCTGACCAGCGCGCCGGTCATCCGCCGGACCACCTCGGCGACGACCTCCCGGGTCAGGTACATCAGCACGTTCCGGCAGAAGACCACGTCGTACCGCCCCGGCTGCCACACCCGCGGGTCCGGGGGGCCCGCGAGGTTGTGCTCCATGAAACGCACCGCCGAGGCCACGTCCGCAGAGATCTGAAACCCTTCTCCGGTACGCCGGAACCAGCGCTCCTGTGCCGTGGCCGGCGTCTCCCGCAGGACCCATTCCGAGTAGCACCCGCGTTCCGCCCGGCGCAGCATCTCGGGGTTGGCGTCCGCGCCGACCACCTGCACGATCCAGCTCGGGTCGGGCCGGGCCCGGAGTGCCGTGATCGCGAGGGAGTACGCCTCCTCCCCGGAGGAGCATCCGACCGAGAGCAGCCGGAGCACCTTCTGCGCGCCCCGGGCCGCCACCCGTTCCGGCAGCACCTTCTCGGCGAGTGCCCGGAACTGATCGCTGTGCCGGAAGAAGTACGTCTCGGTGATGCTCAGCTTCTCGGCGAGGACGGCGGTCTCGCTCTGCCACTCCCGTCCGGCGAGGCGGTCGACGTACCGCGACGCGGTCAGCCCGCTCTCGCCGGCGCGGTCGGCCAGCACCTGCTCGATCGGGATCGCGGCCGGGTCGGCGGTGGTCCAGCCGAGCCGCCGTCGCAGCACGTCGCGGAAGCGCTGCAGGGTATCCGGATCGGTCATGGCGCCACCGGTTCCTGCGCGGTGGCGGCCGCCTCCCAGACCTCGTCCGGCACGGTGCGCAGGCTGCGGAGCACCAGCAGCGGCTCGGTCCCGATGGTGCCGACCGCGGCGATCAGCGACCGGCTGGCCCGGGTGAAGAGGGTGGCCGGCCCCTCCGGCGGCGTCCCGGTGACATCCTGCACCCCGAGCACCGGCCCGGTGGCGCAGGCGACCGGGCCACGGCCGGCGTGCACCGCGACGTACCGGCTGATCTCGCCCTCGACCCCGGTGAGCAGCCGGGTCATGTCGATCACGGGGGAGGGCTCGCCGCGCAGGATGGCCAGGCCCCGGACGTACGGTGGGGTGCCCGCGAGCGGCCGGGTCTCCAGCGGCCGCATGATCTCGATGACCTCGGCGAGCGGCAGCGCGCAGAACAACGGCCCGGCCCGGAACACCAGCGCGACGCCCCCCGCGTCGAGCGCCGGAGCCAGTACCTGACCTTGCTGCCCGCCCACAACGTCAGGCTAGCCATGGTTTGCCCGACTTTTGCGAATTCCGCTCGCTTCCCGGTGGCCGCCTATCGGCCACCCACCGCGCTCCCTGAGCGAAACCCGCGAGCCGGTGCCCACCCCGGGCCGTAGCGCGCCGCCCGGTCTTGGCTGGTTCTCCGGGGTGTCTCGAGCCCTCGAGACACCCCGGAGAACCAGCCAAG
>NZ_JBFAYF010000052.1:0-67871 GCF_040681165.1 Actinoplanes sp. NPDC051851
CGGCTCCTTCAACGACAACGGCCGGCCCACACCCTGGCCCGACGACATCGACCAATGGCGACCCGAAACCGGTGAGCCCGTCACCGTCCAACCCGACGAACAGCCCTTCTAACCAGCACAACTCGAAAGATCAGCCGTTACACCACTTCCGGGGACTTGACCGAGATCTGCACCGCCAACCGGCGGCACCGGCGGCTTCGCCGCCGGCACGACGACGCGACCCTGAACACGGCCCTCACTCACGCCTGGAACCTCATCCGCGACTGGCTCGACGCCGACGACCAACCCCATCTCCAACGGCGCTGGTCGCAGCGCCTCGACCAACTGCGGTCCGACCCCGCCACCGACCCCTATCGACCCAGCCAATACCGCATCGAGCTGGCCACATACCCGGAAACGATCCTCCTCGCTGGGCTACTCGCGTCACCTCACTGGCGAACCTTCCCCATGCCGCACAGCGAAGCCCAGCGCCTTCTCGGACAGCAATGACCCGCCGTCCTCGCTGGCGTTCTCGGACAGCAACTCAGTGCTGAACCAGGCCGCCGACCGCCACCGGAGCGATGTGACCGGTTGCCGGAAGCGTCCGCGCCAAGGCAAGACCGACGTCAACCAGCGACGAGCGGCACAGACCGGCGACATCCGGTATCGACGTCCAGACCGACTCGGCAGTCTCGCCGTTCGGCTCAGGCCGCAGAACACCTCCAGTAATCCGAACCTGGTAAAAGACGCCGACATTCTGGTGCTCAATGCCCGACCGCGCCTCGGCAGCGGGAATCACCCTCGAGTCCACGCCCAAGAGGCGCTCGACCACTGCCTCGCAGCCCGTCTCCTCGGCGACCTCCCGGATCACCGCATCGAACGGATCCTCCGCCGGCTCAACCCTCCCGCCGGGAAGGGTCCAATGGGTATCTCCCGTCGGCGGAACATAACGGGCCAGCAGCACCCGCCCATCCTCAACGCACACGGCATACGCCGCCAGCCGGAAACTCATCCGCGCACCTCCCGGCTGACCCTACCGACCAGGCGACGACGACCCCGACCCGCCTCATCCGGCAACACCGCCCCGGCAGCCACCACGGAAAGTGCAACCTTCAGCGAGAAAACCCGCCACTCTGTCTCAGACCACATGTCAAACCGCTGGCCAGAGAGCGCACCACGGACATGATCGTTGAGACATCGAGGACGACGAAACCCGTCGATAACAGGCCCAGTCCCGAGCCAGCAGGGCTCCGTCTCCATCTACCTGTCGCAGCCCAGTTCACCCACGTGACCAGATGACACGATCACCGAGACCGGACACGGGTGTCCAGACCAAAGGTTCGGGTCGATGTTGGACGGTCTGCAGGTCGGGTGCACAATGCCGCCGTGAAAATCGATCTTCATGCGCGGCCGGAACCGCCTGCTCGCCATCGGCGGCATCAGCCTTGTGCTGGTCATGGAAGGCTCGCCGGATGTCCTCAACCGTTCCGCGCACCGTCAAGGCGATCGAAACCACCGAGCTACTACGCCTGGACGACGAGGCACGGGCACGCGGTTTCAACCGCCACCACGGAGCCGGATGGCTGGCCACGAACGCGGCACCGTCAGCGACCCACTATCTGCACCCGATGGTCGTTCACAAGGCCGGACGGCGGCCTGAGTTCACGCCACACTGGCGTTGCGCTCTGCTCCTGAAGCTTTCGGATGATCAAGAGGTCTTCTCCCTGCTGGATGTCTGGCCACCGTCGTTCGAGCGGTTGCCGGAAACCCTGGACGCAGAAGCAAAGTCGGCTATCTCGCACCGGCTGCTGGAGGGGAATCTGCCGACCCAGGCGCAATGGGTCGCCGCCCATACTGGTGGCGACGATGACTGACGCCTCCAGCGGAGCAGACAGCGGACGGCAGGACGATCACGTGTTCGATTTCGGCATCGCCGGCTACCGGCCCCATTGGCTCCAAGGCCGTGATGCCGTGGTCGCCCAACACGGTCAACGCCTTGACCAGCTCGCCGGCCGCACGCTGCGACATGTCTGGCTGGCCTGGGATCCCGACGGCGACCGGTGGGTGCCCGACTGGCCGGTCCTCCTCGACTTCGGCCCCGAGCAAGTTGAGATCAACCACTACAAGACCGACGACGTGTCGATCACCTTCAACAGCATCGACCCTGGCCGACCGATCAGCAGCGATTTCGGATTCGCATGGCGCCCCGATGCGCTGCCAGAACTCCAGACGCTTACCCGGCAGCAACTTCGCCATGCTCGGGTCCTTGAGCCGGTCACCACCGGGTTCGGGGATCAGCCCGTTGCGCTCGCTTTCACGTTCGATGCCGGATATCTGGCGGTTTACAACCATCGCGACGACAACGGCCTACTTTTCGAGCCAGCCGATCAGGAGTGGCGAGAACGTTAGCCGGGCAGTCGGCACACGGCGCGGCACGTTGCCGACCTCCTGCACGGTCGGCACTGAGAACCCGCGGGGTACCGCCTGGTCCGGGCGTGCCCGGGACCAGGCGGTCGCACGTCGAGTGTCTGGCTATGCGGTGCCGGTCGTGGGGAAGTCCAGCCCGGCGCCGAAGCGGAACTGCGGGTCGGCGGTGTCGAACGGCACGTCGGTGCGGCTGGCCGCGACCGCCGCGTCCGATCGTGGTAGGTCGAACGGCAGTCGGCCCTGCGGGGCGGCGGCGCCGAAGAGCAGTTCGACCAGCGCGGGCTCGACGATGCCGAAATTGACCAGGAGCGCGGACGCCTGCGCGGCGATCTGACCCAGCACCGCGGGCCGGTCCAGGTAGACGTCCACGACGGTGGGTGTGGTGCGGCAGACGTCCAGAATGTGCTCGCGTTGTCCGGCCGGGAACTCCAGCGATCCGTGATGGAAGAACTGGGCCATCCCGGGGCGCGGCGAGGGTTCGAACGGGGCGGTGAGCCGCAGGATCGCCACGTCGGCGTCGGCCGGATCGCTGACCCGTTCGGCGTAACCGTCGAGGGCGTCGTCGCTGAGTCCTTCCGTGTACACGCGAAGGCCCCGGGTCAGCGGCAGCGTGGGGCCGTCGCCGGCCTGTCCGTTCGTCAACAGGGTGACCGAGGCCTGCTGGGCGCGTCGTCCCTCGGCCATGAAGTCGGCGTGACCGATGGTGACGGCGGCGTGGTCCTCGTCCACGTACGGGTCGTCGAAGAGGCCGAGCAGGAACTTCTCGCGCAGCAGCCGCCGGGCGGACCGGTCGATACGCTCCTCGGTGACGGCGCCCCGCTTGACCAGGTCGACGAGGGCGTCGACGCAGTGTTCGCCGCCGAACTGATCGACGCCGGCGTCCAGGACCTTGATGAGCCGTTCGTCACGGGTCAGGTGCTCGACGCCCCACGCGCGGGCCCGCCAGTCCTCTTCACCGAGGGCGGGGTTGTCGGAGACGATGCACCAGTCGGTGCAGACGATGCCGTCGAAGCCGAGTTGGTCGCGCAGGATGCCGGTGATGACGGATCTGTTGAAACTGAAGCCGACCTCCTCGTGCGGGGTACCGACGGGCATGCCGTAGTAGGGCATGATCTGGCGGGCGCCGGCGGCCAGGGCGGCGCGGAACGGCTTGAGGTGGTACTCGAAGTTGTCGCCCGGGTAGACCTGTTCGCGGCCCCAGGGGAAGTGGGGGTCGTTGCCGTCGAGCTGGGGTCCGCCGCCGGGGAAGTGCTTGGTCATGGTGGACACCGATGCGGGGCCGAGGGCGTCCCCTTGGAAACCGCGGATGTAGGCGGCGACGAGCCGCGAGGTGAGGTCGGCGTCCTCGCCGAAGGTCGTGTTGATCCGTGACCAGCGTGATTCGGTGCTGAGATCGACCTGCGGATGTAGGGACACCCGGATGCCGACCGCCAGATACTCCTGCCGGGCGATGTCGGCGAACCGCCGCACGAGGTCCTCGGATCGCAGGGCGGCGAGGCCGAGCGTCTCGGGCCATTGCGAGAAGCTGCCGGAGAACATCTGGGTCAGCGGGTTGTCACCGAAGTGGTGGCGCGGATCGGTGGAGAACGAGATCGGGATCGCGTACGGGCGGGCGAGCGCGATCTTCTGCAGGCTGTTCGACCATTGAGCGAATCCGCGGCCGTCCGGCGCGGAGCCCATCAGGTTGAGGTGGGTGATCCCGAGGTTCAGGAGGTCGTAGGCGGGCGGGAGGTTCAACAGCGGGTCGGCGGCGTGGATGTCACCCACTGGTGCCACGGTCTGGAACATCAGCGCGACCTTCGACTCCAGTGGCAGGCGGCCGAGGAGGTCTTCCACCCGCTGGTCGACGTCACGGCCGGCGTCCTGATAGGGGTGGATCGGTTCGGTGGTCATGATCGAGACTCCTGACGATGTGGTTACTTGACGCTCTTGACACGGGTGATGGCAAGGGCGCCGAGGACTCCGGCACCGGCGCCGGTGAGGAAGAACCCGGCGTAGCCGAGTGCGGCGATCAGGCCGGGAGCGACCGCGGGGACCACTGATTGCGGCAGTGCTTGGGCGATGTTGATGACCCCCAGGTCCTTGCCGGCGTCCTCGGCGTTGGGCAGCACCTCGGTGATGAGGGCGAGCTCCACCGCAAGGAAGGAACCCATCCCGGCGCCCATGACGAATTCGCCGACCAGGATGACGGTGAAGGTCGGTGCGAACGCGATCGTGGACAGGCCGGCGACGGCGATCATCGCCGCGAGCACGACGAACGGTTTGCGCCGGCCGAGCCGGTCGCTGAGAAGGCCGAGCGCGGTGGTGAAGACGACGATGCCGGCGGCGTTCCAGAGCGTCGCCTCGAAGACCTTGTCGCCGAGGTCGTCGGCGTTGACCCCGAAGTCGGTGAGCAGGTAGACCGAGAGGTAGTTGATGGCGGTGATCTGCGTGGTCACGAGCAGCAGACGGGTGAGCCAGGCCCAGCCGAGGTCCGGGTGCTTGCGCGGGTCGAAGACGAAGGAACCGAAGAGCGTCTTGAGGCTGAACGCCTCGGCGGGTGCTTCGGTGCGCCGGCGGTCGCGGATCGGCAGGACTGCGGCGAAGAGCACGACCATGCCGATGAGACTGGGTAACAGGGCCTTCTGCATCGAGCCCGGGAACAGGGCGACGAGATAGGTCGCGGCCACGCCGGCGAGGTTCTGGCCGAGCCCGACAGCGGACGCCACCTTGCCCCGGATGCGGGTGGGGACCTGATCGGGCAGCATCGCGATCAGCCCGGCGATGGCGAAGTTGAACGCGATCTGCGCGCACGCCCAGCCCACGACGACCATCGCAAGGTTCGGCGCGACGGCGATGACCACGATGCCGGCGTATCCGCCGAGTGTCCCGACCAGGATCCAGGGCTTACGCATGCCGAACCGGCTGGTCGTACGGTCGGAGAGGCGTCCCGCGATCGGGTTGGCCGCGAAGGCGAAGAACGCGCCGACGCCCAGCACGATGCTCAGGTTGCCGCCGACCGCGTCGGGATCGAGGTCGTTGAGTTTGAGGGTTAGCCCCACCAGAAGCGGGGGCAGCAGCGCCACTGCCAGCCCGAGCATCGCGACAGGCAGGGCGAAGTAAACATATCGGGCATTCGACGGGTCAGCGGCGGGTTCCGCCGATGGCTGGCCTTGGGTCACTAGATCCACGGATGGACTCCTTGAGATGGAGCTCTTTCACCTGGTGGAGGACCGTAACATGAAAATATCGGAGCCGAGGTTTTCACGTCGATGTTTCTTGCCCGCAACACGCAATGGCCGCTTCGACGGTGGTGCCTAAGATGAGCAGGGTGTCGACTACGCAGCCGGGAGCCGCCCGCGGGCCCTACACCAAGGGGATCGAGCGGCGTAAGGAGATCCTCGAGCGCACCCTTGAGGTCTACGCCGAGCGCGGCTTCTCCCGGACCTCGATGTCCGCCATCGGTGAGGCCATCGGGGTATCCCACGCCGCGCTCAAGCATTACTTCCCGTCGCGTGACGCCCTGTTGCTGGAGGTTCTGCGCGAACGCGACGAACAGATGCGCCGCCAGGTGCTGCGCGATGACGACCCCACCTCGCTCGCCCACATCCCGGCTGCGGGCGAGGCCAACACCCAGGTCCCCGGGCTGGTCGCGCTCTACAGCTCGATGGCCGCCAGTTCCACGGAGGCGGGGAACGAAACCGCGCGCGAGTTCTTCACCGACCGATTCGCCGCAGCCCGTGAGGATTTCGCGACTCGCATCGCGGCCGACCAGCAGGCCGGACGGATCCGGGCGGACATCGACCCGCACGTGATCGCTTCACTGGTTCTCGCCGCTTCCGACGGCCTGCAGATCCAATGGTCCCTGGACACGGCCGTCAGCATCCGCGAAGGACTCACCGCACTCCTGCAACTGCTGCAGGTCAGCCCCGACTGACAACGAAGCCTGCCGCGGAGACGACCGCCGGGCAGGCGGCCCATCCAGCGACAGGCTTCGAGCGTTGCCGGGCGTCTCACATGTGAGCGGCCTCGGTGCCGGCGGCCAGCCGGCCGGAGCGCAGTAGCAGGGCGCTGATCGCTGAGCCTGCGAGCATGAAGCAGGCGACCCAGGCGAACGTGGTGGTGTAGCCGTGGATGGTGGCCGCCGTGGCGAGTTCGGCGGTGGGTGTCTTGCCGGCCAGTTCGTCGCTGATGGCGTTGGCGGCGATGGTGCTCAGCACCGCGGTGCCGATCGACCCGCCGACCTGCTGCGCGGTGTTGACCATCGCGGAGGCGATGCCGGCGTCGGCGGGCAGGACACCGGCGGTGCCGGCGTTCATCGACGGGGCCATCGCCAGGCCGACGCCGAAGCCGACGAGCATCAGCGGGCCGAGCACCCCGGAGGCGTACCCGGTGCCGGGCTCCAGGCGGGTGAGCCAGAGCATGGCCCCGGCGGCGATCAGGAAGCCAACGGGCACGATCGGCCGGGGGCCGGTGCGGGGCAGGATCACCGTGGTGGTCACCCCGGCGGTCACCGCGAGGCAACCGATCATCGGCAGGAACGCCACCCCGGTCCGGATCGGTGAGAAGCCCAGGTTCTGTTGCATGAAGTAGGTGAGGAACAGGAAGATCGCGAACATTCCGATGCCGATCATCAGGATCGCCAGCAGCGAACCGCCCCGGGTCCGGTCCCGCAGGATCCGCAGTGGCAGCAGCGGCTGCGCCACCCGTGCCTGGATCAGGAAGAAGACAGTGAGCAGGACGACGGCGGCGGCCAGCCAGCCCCACACCGCGACGTCGCTCCAGTCGTGGGATTCGGCGTTGCCGAAGCCGTAGACGACGCTGAACAGCCCGGCCGAGACGGTCAGCGTGCCGGGAATGTCCAGACGGAACTTCGGGCCGCTGGTCTGCTCGTCGCGCACCAGTGTGGCGATGCCGATGGTGGCCATCACGGCGATGGCGATGTTGACGTACAGGCACCAGCGCCAGTCGAGGTATTCGGTGAGGGCGCCGCCGAGCAGCAGGCCGATCGCGCCGCCGGCACCGGCGATCGCGCCGTAGATGCCGAACGCCTTGCCGCGTTCCTTGGCGTCGCTGAACGTGGTGGTCAGCAGGGACAGCACGGTGGGGGCGAGTAGCGCGCCGAACACGCCCTGCACGGCACGGGCGGTGACCAGCATGCCGAAGCTCTGCGCGGCGCCGCCGACCGCTGATGCGAGGGCGAAACCGATCAGGCCGATCAGCAGGGTGCGTTTGCGGCCGATCAGGTCACCGACCCTGCCGCCCAGCGGCAGCAGCGCACCGAACGCGAGGGAGTAGGCGGTGACGATCCACTGCCGGTCGCCGTTGGAGAAGCCCAGATCGGCCTGCGCGGAGGGCAGCGCGATGTTCACGATGGTGGCGTCGAGCACGACCATCAGCTGAGCCAGGCCGATCATGGCCAGGATCCACCAGCGGCGGGTGTCCGCGGCCGGTTTCGTGTCGAGAGTGGTCACGGCGGGATCCGTTTCGTCAGAGGGTGATGACGGTCTTGCCGTCGAGACGGCCCAGGTCGGCGAGGCGGTGTACCTCCGCCAGGTCGGCGAGGGGCCGCCGGTCGGCGACGTCGATGCGCAGGTCACCGGCGTCCACCCGGGAGACCAGTTCGGCGAGCTGGGCGGCGTCACTGGACACGGCCATCCGGACGGTGCGCACGCCGCGCCCCGGGTTGTCCGGTGCGGGCGTGGTGGCACTGACGAAGACCCCACCGTCGGCTACCAGGCCGGCCAGGGCGGCGGCTTCCTCGGCGGCGTTGGGGACCAGGTTGAGGACGGCGTCGTACCGGCGCCCGGCGGCCTGGACGACCGGTGCCGTGGTGTAGTCGATGAGCCGGGCAGCACCGTGCCCCTTGAGGCGGGCGGCGCTGCGCGGACCGGCGGTAGCGGTGACCTCTGCGCCGGCCCGGTAGGCGAGCTGCACCGCGAACGTGCCGACGGCACCTCCGGCGCCGTTGATCAGAATGCTCTGCCCGGAGGTCAGCCCGGCGTGCTCGAACACCGCCTGCCACGCGGTCAGGCCGGCGCCGGGCAGCGCGGCCGCATCCACCAGGTCAGCCTTCATCGGGGCGGCCGCCAGGATCGCGGCCGGTGCGAGGACGTACTCGGCGGCGGCGCCCTGCCCGGTCAGCGGAAGGAACCCCACCACCGCGTCACCTTCGGCCCAGCCGGTGACATCCGGGCCGAGACCGGCGACGGTGCCGGCAACGTCGACACCGGGGATGTGTGGCAGCCCCAAGGGCAGGAATGCCTGGAGATATCCGGCACGGATCGCCGCGTCGGCTGGGTTGAATGACGTCGCCGCGACCTTGATCAGAACCTGGCCGGGGCCGGGCGTCGGAGTGTCGACGTCCTCGTGGATCAGGACGTCGCTGGCGCCGTACTGGTGGAAACGCACTGCCTTCATGGGTTCGCCCCTTCTGCGTCAACCGCTACGACCGGTCCGGCCTGACGACGGTCCGGGCGATCGCCTTGTGGGCGGTGGTGGAGACGTTCCCGGCGCCGGTGGCGGGCACCGGGGTGTCCCGATGAAGATGCCGATACCGGGCGCGGTGAATCAGTGGAGCGGATTAATCACCCCCTTTGGACGCCGGTGGAGGCGCGGACCACGAGTTCGGGCTGGAAGACGACCTGCCGGTGGCTGTGCCGCTTGCCGTCGTTGATCTCCTCGAAGAGCAGGTCCGCGGCGACCCGGCCGAGCTGGTGGCGGGGCTGGCGGACCGAGGTGAGCGGGACCGCCGCGGCCGCCGCGAACTCGATGTCGTCGTAGCCGACGATCGCCAGGTCGCCCGGCACCCGCAGCCCGGCCCGGGTGGCCGCCTGCAGCACCCCGAGCGCGATCAGATCGTTGGCGCAGAGCACCGCGGTGGGCCGTTCCCCCGGCGGCCGTTCGGCGAGGGCGGCGGCCACCGACCGGCCGGCGCCGACCGTGAGACCGGGCACCTCGATCACCTCGAGGATCCCGCCGGCCGCGTCGACCATCTCGCGGGCGCCGTCGAGGCGTTCGCGCACCTGCGGCACCGCGAGGGGACCGCCGATGAAGGCCACCCGGCGGTGGCCGTGCTCGACCAGGTGGGTGGCGGCGAGCCGGCCACCGGCCCGGTCGTCGACCGCGACCGAGCAGAGGTCGCGCAGGCCGGTGCCGCGGTCGAGCAGCACCACCGGGGTGCCCCGCTCGATGAGCGCCAGCACGTTGCCGCCGCCGAGGTCGACCGGGGTGACCAGCACGCCCTGGACCCGCTGCGTCTCCAGCTGGCCGAGATAGCGCAGCTCACGGTCGGTGGACTCGGCGCTGTTGTAGAGCATCACGATCACGTCGTGGGTGTCGGCGACCTCCTCGGCGCCGTTGGCGAGGTCGGCGAAGAACGGGTTGGTCACGTCCGGCACGATCAGCCCGACCGTCCGGGTCCGGCCGGCGACCAGCGCGCGGGCCGACTCGTTCGGCAGGTAGCCGAGCTCGGCGATGGCCGCGCGCACCCGTTCCAGGGTCTTGGGCGACACCGCCTGCGGACGGTTCAGCACGTTGCTGACGGTCCCGGCGGAGACACCGGCCCGCGCGGCCACGTCCTCGATCCTTGCCATGCCGCAGAGGGTACGCCAGACGCTTCAAAAGAAAAGACCACAGGGGTCCATTTCAGGCCCCGCTGGTCGGGGGATGCGCAAGGACCGGCGCGAGTCGGTTGCTGAATCGTTATAACCGGCTTCCTCCCAGGTAAACCCGGTGTTTCATGTGGATCACCGGAACGTACTGCTGCGACGTTCTTGACGGCCAGGGGCTCCGGACTGAGTCTTTAGACGCTTCAAAAAACAACTCACCGCAGTCATCCAGGAGGACCTGTGGCATCCCTGTTCCGGAAGGCCGCCGCGACCGGCGCCGCCGTCATCGTCATGTCCACCGCGGCCTGCGGTGGCGGCGGCGACAGCACGAGCGGCGGCTCCGCGAAGAGCTTCTCGTTCCTGCAGATCAACGAGAACACCACCATCGCCGAGACGCTCACCACGCTGAGCCAGAACGAGTGCAAGACCGAGAACGCCGCCCAGCCCTTGGAGATCAAGAAGCAGGCCCAGGCCAGCCTCGACCAGCAGCTCCAGCTCCTCGCCGGCCAGGGCGCGCTGCCCCAGCTCTTCACGGCGGCGAACGCGCCGTCGCTGACCAAGCAGCTCTCCGACAGCGGTGCGGTGCTCGACGCCGCGAGCGTCTCCACCGGTGTGCAGCCCGCCGCCACCTCGGTGATCAAGAGCCTCTACGACGACAAGCAGCTCGTCCTGCCGACCGAGCTGAACATCGAGGGCATCTGGTACAACAAGAAGCTCCTCGCCGACAACGGCATCGCCGTGCCCACCACGTGGGAGGAGCTCGTCGCCGCGTTCGCGAAGCTCCAGGCCGCCGGGGTGCAGCCGATCTCGCAGGCCGGCAAGGGTGGCGACGGCTGGGGTGTGACCCGCTGGGTCGGCAACTACCTGCTGCGCTCGCAGGGCCCGGACGCGCTGAAGAAGGTCGCCGACGGCTCCGCCAAGCTCACCGACGCGCCGTACGTGGCCGCCGCCGACGCCATCGCCGACCTCGGCGCGAAGGGCTACTTCGGCAAGTCGCCCACCTCGATCGACTACGCCACCGCGCTCAACACCTTCGAGACCGGCAAGGCCGCCTTCATCTACATGGGTTCCTGGGCGCTCTCGGACTTCAACGACGACACCAAGAACAAGGTCGGCGCCGACAACATCGGCTTCCTGAAGTTCCCCACCGTCGCGGGCGGTGCCGGCACCGCCGACCAGATGCCGGCCAACGTCGGCACCGCGGTCGCCATCAGCAGGAAGGGCTACGAGAACGACGCCAAGACGCAGGCCTGGGTGAAGTGCATCGTCGCGAACTACGGCACCGTGGCGCTGCGCGACTCCAGCCAGATCACCGGCTTCGCCACCGACGCCGGCATCGAGGTCCCGGCGCTGACCCAGCAGATCCAGACCGAGATCGCCGGTGTGCAGACCAGCGTCCTCTGGTTCGAGGCGTACTTCTCCGCCAAGGCCACCACGGTCAGCCAGAGCAACGGCGGCCTGCTCGCCGGCGGACAGCTCACCGGCGAGAAGTTCATGCAGACGGTCACCGCCAACCTCGGCTGAACAAAGGAATGGCGGCGGTCCGGAAAAGGGCCGCCGCCATGAATGGACAAAGGAAAGGACGTGTAAACGGCGTGCACAGCGTATTAGGCGACCGGAAATCGGTCGCCCTGCTCCTCGGACCCGCATTGCTGGTCTATTCCCTGATCATGCTGGTGCCGATGCTGTGGTCGCTGGGCTACACGTTCTTCACCGGCAGCGTCATCACCGGCTTCACCTGGGCCGGCACCGCCAACTTCGGCAAGCTGCTCGACGACCCGGCGCTGCCGCCCGCGCTCTGGTTCACCGTCAAGTACGCCCTGGTCATCACGTTCGGCCAGGTCCTGGTCGGCTACCTGCTCGCGCTGCTCTACGTCTTCTTCCTGCGCCGGGCCGGCAGCGTCGTCCGTACCCTGGTCTTCTTCCCGGTGGTGCTGCCCACCGTCGCGGTGGCGCTGCTCTTCCAGAAGTTCTTCGAGTACGCCCCGCAGACCGGCCCGGTCAACGCCGCGATCGAGGCGTTCGGCGGCACCGGCGTCGACTGGTTCGCCACCCCCGGCCACGCGTTCGTGGTGGTCGCGCTGATGGACGTCTGGCGCTCGATGGGCTTCTACGCGGTGCTGCTCTACGCCGGCCTGCTCGACATCCCGGACGACATGCTGGAGGCCGCGGCGATCGACGGCGCCGGCACCTGGCGGCTGATCCGCAGCATCATCGTGCCGCTCTCGCTGCCGGTGCTGGTCTCCTCGCTGGTCTTCAGCATCAACGGCACGCTCAAGGCGTTCGACTCGATCTACGCCCTCACCGGCGGCGGGCCGGGCAGCGCCACCACCCCGCTGACGCTCTACATGTACCAGACCTCGTTCGCGTACGGCGACTACGGATACGGCTCGACGATCGCGCTCACGCTGACCGTCCTCTGCCTGCTGGTCACCGTCGCCGTCTTCCGCGCTACCGGCAGGGATTAGGCGTACAGAATGAAGAATGTCCTGAGAAGTGCCGCCATGGCGCCCCTGCTGATCATCGTGGTCTACCCCCTCGTCTGGCTCTTCCTCGGCTCCTTCAAGACCCAGGACGAGTTCCTCAACGGCTCCACCACCGCGCTGCCGGAGAGCTTCGCCAACCTCGACAACTACACCCAGGCGTGGACGTCGGTCGCCACCTACCTGCAGAACTCGCTGATCACCGTGCTGCCGTCGCTGGCGCTGATCATCGTGCTCGGCACCGCGGCCGGCTTCGCCCTGGAGGTCCTCGTCTGGAAGGGCCGCAAGGCCACGCTCCTGCTCTTCCTCGCCGGGATCATGATCCCCGGGCAGATGATCCTGCTGCCGCTCTTCACCGTCTACTTCAAGCTCCAGCTCACCGGGACGCTGTGGCCGCTGATCATCACCTACACCGCGACCGGCCTGCCGCTGACCGTCTTCATGATGGCGACCTACTTCCGGGCGGTGCCGCGCGAGGTCTTCGAGGCGGCGACCATGGACGGCGCGAGCATCGTCCGCTCGTTCGTCTCGATCGGCTTCCCGATGATGCGCAACTCGGTGCTCACCATCGCGCTCGTGCAGTTCTTCTTCCTCTGGAACGACCTGCTGATCGCGCTGACCTTCACCACCGACGACAGCCTGCGCACCGTCCAGGTCGGCCTGCTCAACTTCACCGGCCAGTTCGGCACCGTCGAGTACGGCCCGACCTTCGCCGCGATCTGTCTCAACGTGCTGCTGATTCTGATCATCTACATCTTCCTCAACCAGCGGGTCATGCGCGGCCTGGCCGCCGGCGCCGTGAAGGGCTGACAGCGTTGTCCGTGACACCTCAGGACGCGGCGCACGTCTCCGCGCCCCGCATCGAACACCACACCCGTCCGCTCGGCATCGGCGAGCCCACCCCGCGACTCTCCTGGTGGGTCGCGACCGATCAGCCGGACTGGCGGCAGGCCGCCTACGAGATCCGGATCGGTCAGTGGACCAGCGGCCGGATCGACTCGGAGCAGTCCGTTCTGGTCCCCTGGCCCGCTCCCCCGCTCACCTCACGTGAGCAGGCCGACGTCCGGGTCCGGGTCTGGGCCGCCGATGCCGCCGCGCCCTCGGCCTGGAGCGACACCACGCGGGTCGAGGCCGGGCTTCTGGAGCCGGCCGCGTGGGTGGCGGGCTTCGTCGGCTCCGCCGACTCCACCGTCGGTGACCGCCGGCCGATTCTGCTTCAGCGCCTTTTTACGGTACGGCCGGAGCTGCGCAGAGCACGCGTCTACGCCACCGCGCTGGGCCTCTACGAGCTGGAGATCAACGGGCACCGGGTCGGCGACGAGGTGCTCGCCCCCGGCTGGACCAGCTACCACCACCGCCTGCACTACCGGACCCACGACGTCACCGACCTGCTGCACCCCGGCGAGAACACGATCACCGGGTGGCTCGCCGACGGCTGGTGGCGCGGCGAGTACGGCTGGAACCGGGTCGGCGAACGCTACGGCGAGGACACCGCGCTGCTCGTTCAGCTCGAACTGCACTACGCCGACGGCACGATGGAGCGGGTCGTCACCGACGGCGAGTGGGTGTGGGCGCACGGGCCGATCGTGCGGTCGGGCATCTACGACGGGGAGCACCACGACGCGCGGATCGTGGTGTCCGGCTGGGAGGCCGTACGCGAGAAGAAGGCCGCGAAGGGTGAGCTGACCGCCGCGGCCGGACCACCGGTGCGGCGCACGGAGACGCTGCGGCCGCGCAGCGTGACGCGCGTCGACGAGCGCACCCATCTGCTCGATTTCGGACAGAACCTGGCCGGGCGGCTGCGGATCACGGTCGACGGGCCGGCCGGGACAGCGATCGGCCTGCGACACGCCGAGGTGATCGAGAACGGACGTCTGTGCCTGCGGCCGATCCGCACCGCCGACGCGCACGACGTCTACGTGACGGCCGGGACCGGCGTGGAGACCTGGGAGCCGCGGTTCACCTATCACGGTTTCCGGTACGCCGAGGTGACCGGCTGGCCGGACGACGAGATCGGCCCGGACGACGTGGTCGCGGTCGTGGTGCACGACGACATGCCGGAGATCGGGAGCTTCGCCTGCTCGGATCCGCTGCTGGAACGGCTGCACGAGAACGTGCGGTGGAGCATGCGCGGCAACTTCGTCTCCGTGCCGACCGACTGCCCGCAGCGCGACGAACGCCTCGGCTGGACCGGTGACCTGCAGGTCTTCGCCCCGACCGCGGCCTTCCTCTACGACACGACGGCCGGGATCGGCGACTGGCTCGCCGACGTCGCCGCCGAGACCGGCGAGGACGGCCTGGTCCCGCTCTACGTGCCGCACATCGCGACCTCGTTCCCCCAGTTCCACTGCGCGGTCTGGGGCGACGTGACCACGGTGGTCCCGCTGGTGCTGCTCGACCGCTCCGGCGACGCCGCCCCGGTCGCCGCCGGATACGCCACCGCCCAGCGCTGGGTGGACGGCTGCCGCCGCCTGCTGAACGACCGCGATGTGATCGCTTCCGGTCTCCAGCTCGGCGACTGGCTCGACCCGGCCGCACCGCCGGACCGCCCGCAGCAGGCACTCACCGACCCGTACCTGGTCGCCACCGCCTATCTGGCCCACTCGGCCCGGCTGCTCGCCCGGCAGGCGCGCGTGCTCGGCACGGACCCGGCGCCGCACGACGCCCTCGCCGACCGGGTGACCGCCGGGTTCCGCCGCGAGTTCGTCACCGCGACCGGCCGGTGCGTCTCGGACACCCAGACCGCCTACGCCCTGGCCATCCGCTTCGACCTGCTCACCACCGCGCAGCGCGACCACGCCGGTGCCCGCCTGGCCCAGCTGGTCCGGGAGGCCGAGTTCCGGATCGGCACCGGGTTCGCCGGCACTCCCCTGGTCCTGGACGCGCTGACCGAGACCGGTCACCTGGAGGAGGCGTACCGGCTGCTGCTCGCCACCGGCTGCCCGTCCTGGCTGTATCCGGTCACCATGGGCGCCACCACGATCTGGGAGCGCTGGGACGCGATGCTGCCCGACGGCACGATCAACCCGGGCGAGATGACCTCCTTCAACCACTACGCGCTCGGCGCCGTCGCCGACTGGCTGCACCGCACGGTCGCCGGGCTCGCCCCCGCCGAACCGGGCTACCGCACCATCGCGGTCCGCCCGCGCCCCGGCGGCGGCCTCACCCACGCCTCGGCCCGGCACCTCTCCCCCTACGGCCCGATCACCGTCGCCTGGCAGCGCACCGGCGCGACGCTGGAGGTGACGGTCGAGGTGCCCCCGGGCTGCACGGCCATCGTCGAGCTGCCGGACCGGCCCGCGGTGACCGTCGGCAGCGGATCCCACCGGTTCACCGCGCCGCACCGGGCGGCCGACGATGATCCGATTCAGCCATTGCCGCCCCGCGAGCACTTCTGAAAGCTCCCGTAACCTTGACCGGAGCCGCCACGAGGGTGGCCGATCAGATTGTGGGGACGGCTGGTGGCGCGCGCGACGATCCGGGACGTGGCTCGCGTGGCCGGGGTCTCCGACGGCACGGTGAGCAACACGCTCAACCGGCCGCACCTGGTCAACGCCGGCACCCGCGAGCGGGTCCTGGCGGCGATGGCCGAGACCGGCTACGTCCCGAACGCCGCCGCCCGCGCCCTGCGGGTCGGCCGGACCCGCACGATCGGACTGGTCGTCCTCGACTTCGGCAACCCGTTCTTCGCCGACGTCGCGGGCGGCGCCGAGCGCACGGCCACCGCGGCCGGCGCCGACGTGGCCCTCTTCACCACCGGCCTCGGCCGCCACGAACGCGAGGACCGCCTGCTGCGCCGCCTCGCCGAACGCCGCCTCGACGGCCTGATCATCACCCCGAACGACGTCGACGACCCGCTGCTGACCACCATCGAGGAGCGCGGCACCCCGGTCGTCGTCCTGGCCCGCGAGGTCCCCGGCCGCCGCCGCAGCGCCGTCCGCAGCGACGACCTGCTCGGCGGCGAGCTCGCCGCCCGCCACCTGCTCGACAACGGCCACCGCCGGCTGGCCTTCGCCGGCTGGCGCCACGACGAGCGCTACCAGGGCGCCTCCCGCACCGCGTCGGCGGCCGGCGCCACCCTCACCTGGATGGGCACCCGGGCCGACCGGATCGCCGACGGCCTGACGATCGGCGCCCGGATCGCCGAGCTCTCCCCCACCGACCGCCCCACCGCCGTCTTCTGCGCCAACGACCTGATCGCCACCGGCCTGGTCCAGGCCGTCACCCACCAGGGCCTGCGCATCCCCGAGGACCTGGCGGTGGTCGGCTTCGACGACACCGACCTGGCCAGTGCGGCCGCCGCGGTGGAACTGACCAGCGTCCACCAACCCGCCGCCGAACTCGGCGAGGCCGCGGTCCGGCTGCTGCTGGCCGAGATGACCGACCCCCACCAGCCGCATCAGGACGTCGTTTTCCGCCCCGAGCTGGTCATCCGCGAGTCGACGGTCCGCCGACCAGGTTGATTCACCGCCCTGCGGATCCCAGGCGTCCTGCAGAGTCTGCAGACGGCGTCGATGAGGTCGCCGTGGTGATGCTCATGCGCGCTGTCTCTCGCTGAGGGCATCGATGCCCGCGGCTTGCAGCATGCGTTGCCAGACCCGCAGGTCCGGGCGGTCGCCGCTGGCCGCGATGATGCGGTCGGGCCGGATCAGCAGGGCGTCCGCGGCGTGCTGGTCGAGCAGACGGGCGAGGGTGCCGCTGGGATCGGCGGCGGCGTCGAGGACGGTCAGGTCCAGCGCGTCGAACCAGGCGCGCGTCGCCGGTTCGTAGACGGGCAGGCCGGGGCCCCTGGCGATGATCGCGAATCCGGTGCCCAGCCGCCGGTCGAGCAGTTCGCCGGCGAGGCGCGGCTGTGGGCAGAGCCGTCCGGCCGCGCGATCGCGGGCCGCGACCAGCGGACCCTCGCGGTACGCGGGCCAGGCCGAGGCCACGACCCGCCGGTCCACGCCGGGCAGGCGGCTGACGGTGGCCAGCGCCGCTCGCCGCAGGCGGGCGGTACGGGCGCTGCCCCCGGTCATGACCCACCCGACCAGCACGGCCATCCGGATCATCCGGCGGGCGTACGGGAGACGCTCGGATTCGTAGGTGTCCAGGAGCCGGTCGCCGGCGCGGCCGGTCAGGACGAGCGCGAGTTTCCAGGTCAGGTTCGCGGCGTCGCGGATGCCGGCGCCCATGCCCTGGCCGATGAAGGGTGGGGTGAGGTGCGCGGCGTCGCCGAGCAGGAAGACCCGGCGATCCTGCCACCGGTCGGCGACCGCGCCGCGGAAGGTGTACCAGGTGCGGCGCAGGATCGTCAGGGTCGCCGCGTCCGCCGGGCCGAGCCAGGGCCGGACCAGGTCGAGGATCTGCGCCTCGGTGACGTCGTCGGCCCGCTCGCCCGGGCGCAGCCGGAACTCCCACCGGTAGCGGCCGGGGGTGACCATCATGAACGTGGCGGCCCGGTCGTGGTCGCAGACCTGCTGCACGCCCGCGTAGTTGTTCAGCGGCTGCGGGCTGTGCACGTCCACGACCAGCCACTGCTGGACGAACCCCAGGTCGTACAGGCCGGCGCCGATGCCGGTCCGGGTGAGGCTGTTGGCGCCGTCGCAGCCGAGGACCGCGTCGGCCCACACCTCGTGCTCGGTTCCGGTGGCCAGGTCGCGGTAGCGGACCCGGACCGGGCCGGGACCGCCGGGCAGCTGATCGACGGCGTACACCTCGACGCCGCCGCGCACCCGGACGCCGGTGAGCTCGGCCAGCCGGTCGCGCAGCAGTCGTTCGAGGTCCGGCTGGTCGAACATGTTGGCCTGCGGGTAGCCGTTGAGCAGGCCGACCGGGTCGCGGGTGAACTCGGCCAGGACCCGGAGCCGGCTGTCGACCAATTGCATTCCCGGTGCGGGCCGGGAGATCGTCCGGAGCCGGTCCTCGATGCCCAACCCGGCCAGGGTACGGAACACCTCATCGTCGAAGTGGACCGCGCGCGGTAGGGGGTAGACCTCCGGCCAGCGGTCGAGGACCAGGCAGGCGATGCCCCGCTGAGCCAGCATGATCGCCGCCGTGGCTCCGGTCGGGCCGGCGCCTATCACGAGCGCGGGTACGTGTTCCATCAGCGCACCCGGTGCCGCTGGACGCCCAGATCCAGGCTGCCGTCAGCGGTCCGGATGGACGCCTCCACCAGGTCGCCGGGCCGGAGGTAGGCGCTGCTACGGGACTGGGTCGTGACGAACAGCTCCCACCGCTTCTCCTCCGGCAGCAGGCCGGCGAGGCGCTGGGCCGCGGCGCCGGGCGGTCGCAGCGCGCAGCCACCGGGCGTGCCGGTCAGGATCAGGTCCCCGACGTCGAGCCGCTCCAGACCGGAGAGCTCGGTCAGCGTGGCCGCCGGCCCGAAGACCATGTCACCGGCGAGGCTGTCCTGCCGGAGCGTGCCGTTGACCGACAGGGTCAGCCGCAGCTCCCGCCACCGGTGGACCTCGCCCGGGCCGGGCACGCACAGGTACGGTCCGGCCGGGCAGAACGTCGGGTAGCTCTTACCCTTGTACCACTGCCCCTGCGGCAGCTGGACGTCGCGGGCGCTGACGTCGTCGGCCAGCACGAACGCCCCGACGTAGGTGTCCAGGTCGTCGTCGGTCACGGTGACCGGGCCGGTGATCGGGGCGCCGAGCACGATGCCGAGCTCGACCTCGTAGTCGAGCAGCCGCACGTGGCCGGGCCGGACGATCTCGCCCTCGGGACCGGTCAGGGAGGCGGTGGACTTGGTGAACAGCATGTTGAACGCCCGGTCCGGGTTCATCCCGGACTCGATCATGTGGGAGCGGTAGTTCGCTCCCTGGCAGAGGATCCGGGCGTCCGGCACCGGCGGCAGCAGCCGCAGCCCGTCCCGCGGGAGTCCGGGGGCGTCCGCGTCGGCCAGCAGGGTCCGGGCGGCCTCGGCCCGGTCGGCCAGCACGTCGGCGGTGCTCACGTACGCGGCGGGAAGTGGCAGCACCAGGTCACCGCGGAGCACACCCCAGCGGGCGCCGTCGCCGGATTCGTAGCGGATCAGGTTGACGCTCATGCGGAAGCCGCTTTCAGGAGGCCGATCAGGCGCCGGACGTCGAACTCGTTGTCGTCGGCGCGCAGCGCGGTGACGACGTCCCGGATCAGGTGCGCGGACGGCGTGGCGCCGAGGAAGTCACGGGTGACCGACGGTCCCCACTGGGCCAGGCCGCTCGCGCTCATCGGGGCCCAGCCGGCCTCGACGGTGTCGTCGAACATGTCGCCGTCGGCGAAGTGCTCGACCATCACGCTGTCCGGGTCGCGCCAGTAGTCGAAGATCTGGCTGCCCTGGATGTGCCGGCCGATGCCCCAGGCCCGCCGGTAGCCGCGGTCCTTGAGGTACTCCCCGCCGGTGGCGACGGCGTCGAGGTCGGCGACCTGGTAGGCCGAGTGCACGTACTGCCGCGACGGGCCCAGGTGCATGGCCAGGGTGTGGTGATCGGCGGGGGTGCCGCCTCGGTCGCAGCGGATGAACGCCATGGTCGGGCCCCGCTCTCGCTGGCCGGGGAAGTACAGGAAGTCGCTGACGATCAGCCCCAGGTTCCGCTGGTACCAGTCCAGGGTCGTGGCGAATCGCGGCGTCTCCAGCACCACGTGCCCGAGCCGTTCGATGCGAGAAGGCGCCCGGGGCGGCCGCTGCGCCGCGTTCGTCCGCAGCACCCGGCCGAAGTTCAGCACCAGCGGCTCCTGCCGTGGCAGCGGCGGCAACCGCTCGACGCCGGTCACCACGCGCACCGGCATCCCGGACGGGTCGTGCAGTTCCAGCACCGCACCGCCGCCGGCGTCACGCCGGTCCCGAACGGTGCCGCCGCTCGCCCGCGCCAGCCGGTCCAGGTCGGCCCGGTCGGCGGCGCGGAACGCGGGCGCCACGAACCGCGACGTCGGCCCCTTGCGGATGATCAGGCACTGGGATCCGGGCAGCGTGCCGCGCAGGTGCAGTTCGTCGCCGGTCCGGAAGGCGGTGGCGAACCCGAAGTCGTGAGCGAACCGCTCGGCCGCGTCCAGATCGGGTTTCTCGAACTCCAGCCAGGCCAGATCCTCGACCTTGATGACCGGCTGGGATGCCCGGTCCGGGCGGTCGCCGCGCTGGGCGCCCTGCTCACTGTGCAGGTCCTCGTGCGGGGTCTTCGGAGTCGTCTCCATAGAACCGATCCCTTCAACGTTTCCGATCAAAGTATCGGTTTGCGAGGAGGTTTCGTCAACATGACGATCGGTTCCGATCAAGTGATCGGTTTACTGCCCATGACGAGACGCCGGACCGCGCGGGCGAACCGGTCAGGGAAGTTCCGGGACCTCGGGTGGAGTGGTGGCGCAGAGGGCCGCCGCCTCGTCGACGGGGATCCCGAGCATGCGCAGGACCCGGACGGCGAACTGGTCGGCGACGGCGCCCGCGTCGAGCCCGGGGTCGGCGTCGAGCATCTGCATCACGCCGAGCATGGCGCCGCCGGCGACCATGAAGGCGACGTCCGGGTCGCCGCCGTCGAACCGGCCCGCCGCCTGCGCGGCGGCGATGTCGGCGCGGGCGCGGCGCGCCATCCCGCTGTCGCTGAGCAGGATGGCGGTGCCGCTGTTCAGGATGACGCGGACCAACTCGGGGTGACGGCGCTGCAGGCGCCCGGCCATCCGGAAACTGACCGCGAAGACCTCCGCCGGATCCGTCAGCCCCTCGGCGAGGGTCGCCAACATCGCGGCGTAGCCGTCGAGAGCCACGCCGGCGGCCTCCTCCAGGAGCTGCTCCTTGGTCTCGAAGTGACCGTAGAACGTGCCGAACCCGACGTCGGCGGCATCCGTGATGTCCCGGATGCTGACGCCCACGCGCCCCTCGGCGAGAAAGCCCTGGGCGGCCCGGACCAGCGCCGCCCGGGTTCGCGCCTTACGCCGGTCCGCGCGCCCCGGTGTCGCGCCCGCAGGCTCTGTCCCCACTCCCACACACGGATAGTACAAGCAACCGACCGTAACCGATCAAACAATCGGTTCCGCTCGCTTGTTCTCAACCGGCGCGGTGCGCGTCCGATACAGGTGGCATGACAAGACACGGCACCCGCGGCGTGCTGATCTCGATGTGTTTCGCCCTGGTGCTCGTGGTCGCCTCGGTGTCCGCGCTCAACCTCGGGCTCCCGGATCTCGCGGTCGGCCTCAACGCCTCGAACGGCGAGCTGACCTGGATCGCCGACGGCTACACCGTCGCCCTGGCCGCCCTCGTCCTGCCGATCGGCGCGCTCGGTGACCGCTACGGACGCCGCAACGTGCTGGTCATCGGCACCGCGGTCTTCGCCCTGGCGTCAGCCGCCGCCGCACTGACCGACGCGGCCGGCGCGCTGATCGGATGGCGGGTGCTGATGGGCGTCGGCGCCGCCATGATCATGCCGGGCACCCTGTCGACCATCACGGCCGTCGTCCCCGCCGACAAGCGTGGTAAAGCCGTGGCGACCTGGTCGGGATTCGCGGCCGCCGGCTCGATCCTGGGCATGCTCATCGCGGGCGCGCTGCTGGAGAGGTGGGGCTGGGAGTCCATCTTCTGGGTCACCGCTCTCGCGGCGGTGATCGCCGGAGGACTCGCCGCGTTCCTGGCACCCGACACCCGGGAGGAGGAACACCACGGGCGCTTCGACATCGCCGGCGCTCTCACCACGTGCGTGGCCGTCGGCTCACTGGTGTACGCGATCATCGAGGGCAACGAGACCGGCTGGACCGACACCCCCGTCCTGATCGCCCTGGCACTCTTCGTGGCCGGCCTCATCGCCTACGTCGCCCTCAGCCTGCGCAACCCGAACCCGCTGCTGGACCCACGCCTGTTCACCCTGCGCGGCTTCACCACCGGAAGCCTCACCGTCGTCGTGCAGTTCATGGCCGTCTTCGGCTTCTTCTTCGTCGGCCTGCAATACCTCCAGCTCATCCTCGGCTACAGCCCCCTGCACAGCGCCGTCGCCCTGATCCCGGTCGCCGCCGTCGTCCTGCCGACCTCGCAGATCACCACCCGGCTGGTCCCCCGGTTCGGGCCGCGCGCCGTCATGACAACCGGACTGCTCCTGCTCGCCGCGGGCATGGCCTGGATCTCCCGCCTCGACACCGCGTCCGGCTACCTGCCCTTCCTCGCCGGCCTCATCCTCGCCGGTCTCGGCATGGGCCTGACCAGCACCACCGGCACCGACGCCATCGTCAGCTCGCTCTCCCGGGACAAGCAGGGCGTCGCCTCCGCGATGAACGACACCACCCGCGAAGTCGGCTCCGCCATCGGCATCGCCCTCATGGGCTCGGTCTACGGCAGCCACTACCGCGACTCCCTGAACGACCTCCCCGGCGCGCTGCCCACCACCGCCGTCGACACGATCAAGGAGTCCGCCGCCGCGGGACTCGTCGTCGCGCAGCAGGCCGGAGCCCTCGCCGACACCATCACAGCCGCCGTCGAGAAGGCCTTCATGGACGGCCTGTCAGCCTCGCTGATCGTCGTCGCCACGGTTCTCACCGTCGCCGCCGTCATCGTCCTGGTCCGGGCACCCGGCACGGCCATCGATCGCGATGAGGCCCCCGCCCCGCCGGCCGGAACTCGACGCCGGTCGCCGTGAGCTGCGACAGAGAGAACTTCACCGCCGATCCGGCCCCGTGCTGCCGGCGGGCTCGGCCGTCACCGTCCGCGAGATCAGTCGCGCTTCAGTGAGCTGATGGGTCCCCTGATTCCTGCGCACGGGTGTTGACGGCACTCGCAACACGACCTTAACGTAGCGGTCACTACAGCTGTAGTGACCGCTACGGCAATGCGGAGTGCCCCTTGCGAGGAGGCGGTGCATGCTCCCGGGAAAGACAGACCTGGCCCGATCGGAATCCGTGGTGCGGGCCGGTGCTCGCGAGATCTTCCTGACCGACGTCGCCCCGGCCGGCGGTCCGGGCAGGGCGTACCCGGTGGTGCTGTTGCACGGTGGCGGTCCGGGGGCGACCGGCGCCTCGAACTACGCGCGCAACATCGACGCGCTGGCCGAAGCCGGCTACCGCGTACTGGTGCCGGACATGCCGGGCTACGGCCGCTCCTCGAAGTCGGTGGACCACGGCGATCCGTTCGGGGATCTGGCCGTGTTCGTACGAGGGCTGCTCGATGCTCTCGATCTCGACAAGGCGCACCTGGTGGGCAACTCCTACGGCGGGGCGGCGGCGTTACGGCTGGCGCTGGACCGGCCGGACCGGGTCGAGCGGCTGGTCTTGATGGGACCGGGCGGGATCGGCACCACCCGGGCACTGCCTACCAAGGGACTCACCGCGCTGCTCGACTACTACGGTGGCGACGGGCCCTCACGGGAGAAACTGCGCACGTTCATCCGCGACTACCTGGTCTTCGACCCGGCTGGCGTGCCTGAGGACTTGATCGATCTGCGATACGAGGCGAGCGCCGACCCGGAGACCATCGCGAACCCGCCGCTACGGCGCCCAGCGGGCGGCCCGAAAGCGCTGCGGACCCTGATGCGGATGGACTTCACCCGGGACCGGGCACGGGTGGCGCGCTGCCCGGTGCCGACCCTGGTCGTCTGGGGAACCGAGGACAAGGTCAACCGCCCGTCCGGCGGCCCGTGGCTGGCGCACACGATGCCGCACTGCGACCTCTACCTCCTCGCCCGGACCGGGCACTGGGCCCAGTACGAACAGGCCGACCGGTTCAACGCCCTGCTGCTGGACTGGCTGTCGCGGTGAGGACCCGGCCGGACATCTTCGGGGCCGCCCGTCTGGGCTACCTGGTCGTGGAGTCGCGGCGGCTCACCGACTGGAACCGGTTCGGCGCGGACGCCATCGGCCTGCACGTCGACGAACTGACCCGCGACGTCCTGCGGTTCCGGCTCGACGACCGGCAGTGCCGGTTCCTGATCCAGCACGGCCGGGCCGAGGACGTGACCGCGACCGGCTGGGAGATCGACGACCACGACACCTTCGACGAGGTACTGAGGCGGGTCACCGCCGCCGGCCTGCCGGTCACCGAGGGCGGCGGCGAGCAGGCCGCGCTCCGCGGCGTCGAGCGGCTCTGGCGCTTCCCCGGGCCGAAGGGCGTCGCGACCGAGATCTTCACCCGCGCACACACCACCACCGCGCCGCTCCGGATGCGGAACACCGCGTTCGTGACCGGAGCGTCCGGAATGGGTCATGTCGCGATCACCACCACCCGGCCCGAGCGACTGCACACCTACTGGAACAACCTGCTCGACCTGCGGCTGTCCGACCGGATCACCGAGCGGATCGGGCCCGCGAAACTGAAGATCCGGTTCCTGCGCAGCGGGCAGCGCCATCACAGTGTCGCCCTGGCCAACGTCGCCGGGCTGCGGATCGACCCGATCCGGACCTCGGTACAGCACGTCAACATCGAGGTCGCCGGCCTCGACGACCTCCTCGCCGCCTTCCACCGGGTCACCGACCTCGGGTTCGCGATGGCCTGGTCGATCGGGCAGCACACGAACGACCGTGAACTCTCGTTCTACTGCGTCACCCCGTCCGGCTTCGAGCTGGAGATCGGCTGGAACCCGGTCCTGGTCACCCCGGAGCTGGAGGCCACCTGGGAACCGAGCCATTACGAGGGCATCTCGATCTGGGGCCACACGGTCGTCGGTGACCAGGTGGCGACCCTGATGAGCCGATTCCAGGGTGTCGTCCGCTCGCTGCGTGACCGCGAGGAGACCGTGCCCGCCCTGTCGTCCCTGCCCCGAGGAGCCCGCCGGTGAACGACCACTACGACGTCACCGTGATCGGTTACGGCCCGGCCGGAGTCACCGCGGCCAACCTTCTCGGCCGTCTCGGGCTGCGCGTTCTCGTCCTGGAACGCGACCCGGACGTCTACGCCCGCGCCCGCGCGATCTCCACCGACGAGGAGGTGATCCGGATCTGGCAACGCGTCGGCCTGGCCGGGAAGGTGACCGCCGACATGCTCGCCGGACTGCCGTTGACGTTCGTCGACGCCGCAGGACGTACCTTCCTGCATTTCACGCCGGAGTCGTTCGGCAACGGGTATGCCCCGCAGTGGTTCATCTACCAGCCCGCGCTCGAGCGGATACTGCGCGCCGGCGTCGAGCGGTACCCGAACGTCGACGTGCGGCTCGGCCACGAATGCACCGGGCTCGACCAGGACGACGACAGGGCCGTCGTCACCTTCCGGGCCGTCTCCGGCGGCGCGGACCAGCGGGCGTCCTCGGCCTACGTGATCGCCGCCGACGGTGGTTCCAGCCCCACCCGGTCCCGGCTGGACGTCGGCTTCGAGGGCCGTACGTACGAGGACCGGTGGGTCGTGATCGACACCAGGGTCGTGCGGGAGTGGCCGGAGATCGGCCGCCTGCGGTTCCACTGCGATCCGGAGCGCCCGGCGGTCGACTGCCCCACCCCGCTCGGGCACCACCGATGGGAGTTCCCGGTCCTACCCGGTGACGACGAAGCCGCCCTGACCAGCACCGAGGGCGCCTACCGGCTGCTGGGGCGGCACGGGATCGGCCGCGAGCAGGTCGAGGTGCTGCGGGCGGTGGTGTACAGCCATCATGTCCGGTTCGCGGCCCGGTGGCGGGTGGGACGGGTATTCCTGGCCGGCGACGCGGCGCACGTGATGCCGCCGTGGATCGGTGAGGGCATGGCTTCCGGCGTACGGGACGTCGAGAACCTGTGCTGGAAGCTGGCGACCGTGCTCACCGGTGACTGGCCCGCCACGGTGGCCGAGGAGCTACTCGGCTCCTACGAGAGCGAACGGATGCCGCACGTGCGGGCGGTCACCAGGGCCGCGGTGAACGTCGGCCGGCTGATCACCGAACGCCGTCGCCATGTGACAGCCGTCCGTGACCCGCTGGTCCGGACCGTGATGCGCCTACCGGGGGTCGGACCGTACCTGACGCGCGGCGGATGGTTCCCGGTCACCCGATTCACCACCGGTTTCCTGTCCGGCACCGGCGCCCGCCGGGTGATCGGCGCTCACGTTCCGCAGCCGTGGGTGCTCGGCGAGGACGGCATCCGTACCCGGCTCGACGACGCGCTCGGTCACCTCGGCTGGGCCGTCCTGCGGATCGGACCCGATCCCGGTCCGGTTCAGAGTTCCTGGGTCCAGGCCGGTGTCCGGGTCCTGCGACTCCGCGCGGCCGGCTCCGACCCCGGCCCCGGCGCGCTCGTCGACATCGACAACGTCCTCGTCGACTGGGCTTTCGAGCGGAAGGTCACCGCGTTGGTGCTGCGCCCGGACGCGATCGTCTACGCGGCGGTCACCGGCGGGCGGGAACTGCCGCCACCCCCGGCATCGACCATCCCGGCCCTGATTCCGGCGAACAAGGTGAGACCCGCATGACGACCCTGATCATCACCGACGAGATGCGTCGGGCCGCTGACCGGCTGCGCCGCGCCGAGCAGGACCGGAGCCCCTGCACGCCGGTGCGTGAGCTGTTCGGCAGCCCGTCGGCCGCGACCGGGTACGGGGTGCAGTCCCTGCTCGTCCGGGACTGGCTGGCCGAGGGCCGCCGGCCGGTCGGCCACAAGATCGGGCTGACGTCTCCGGCGGTGCAGGCCCAACTCGGCGTGGACCAGCCCGACTTCGGGGTGCTGTTCAAGGACATGGAGTGCCCGCCGGACATACCGATCGACGTCGGCCGGCTGATGCAGCCCCGGATCGAGGCGGAGATCGCGTTCATCCTCGGATCCGGTCTCGACCACGACCACATCGACGAGGACGCCGCCCGTTCGGCCGTCGACGTGGTGGTGCCCGCTCTGGAGATCGTGGACAGCCGGATCGCAGGTTGGAACATCACGATCGCCGACACGATCGCCGACAACGCTTCCAGCGGCCTCTACGTCCTCGGGCGGACCCGTACCCGAATTAATGATCTTGATTTGCGGCGCGTCGGCATGCGGATGAGCGATGGCTCCGGCGACGTGGTCAGCACCGGATCGGGCGCGGCCTGCCTGGGCGACCCGATCACCGCGCTGGTGTGGCTGGCCCGTACCAGCCGCGACCTGGGCAACCCGCTGCGCGCCGGTGACCTCGTGCTCTCCGGCGCGCTGGGCCCGATGGTCCCGGTCACCCCGGGCGCGAGCTTCACCGCGACCCTGACCGGACTCGGCGACGTCCACGCACGATTCACCGAAAAGGGCGACCGGCGACACCGGCCGACATGATCCTCGACATCGCGGCCGGCCCGCCCCTACATTCGGGAGCGACCACTACAGGAACGAATCGCAGGACGTGACACGGATGAGCGAGCCCCGCAAGCAGCGCGCGAACGGCATCGAGTCGCGGCGGCGCATCCTCGACGCCGCTGCCGAGATCGCTGCCGAACGAGGCTACGAAGGCACCGGCATCGCCGCCGTCAGTGCCCGCTGCGGACTGCCCGCCAGTTCCATCTACTGGCACTTCAAGGACAAGGACGACCTGATCACGGCCGTCATCGAACGCAGTTTCGAGACATGGCTGACCGCGATGGAGCTGCCCGGCGAGCAGGGCGACAGCCCGCGGGAACGGGTCGTCCGGATGGCCGCGGCCGTCGCCCGATCCCTGGTCGGCACCCCGGACTTCCTGCGGCTGGGCCTGATGCTCGCCCTCGAACGCCGACCGGAGGAGCCGCGCGGGCGCACGGTGTTCCTCCAGATCCGCAGCGTCGCTCGCGGCAAGGTCGCCGAGATCGCCGCGGCTCTGCTGCCGGAGCTCGACGACGCGTCGATCGCGCTGCTGGCGACGTATGCGGTCGCCGCCGCCGACGGCCTGTTCGTCGCCCACCAGACCGAGGGCGACGAGATCGACCTGGTCCGCCTCTTCGAACTGCACGCGCACCTGGTCTTCGACGCGGCCGAGCACCTGGCCCACTCCCGGAACGGAAGCCCGTGACCACTCGCATCGACGTACACCAGCACGTGATCCCCGAGTTCTACCGCGAAGCGCTCGCCGCCGCCGGGCTGGAGCAAGCCGGTGGCCGGACACTGCCCGCCTGGACGCCGCAGGGCGCCCTGGACCTGATGACAACCCTCGGCATCGCCACCGCCCTCCTGTCGGTGTCCACCCCGGGTACCGGATTCCTCGACGATCCCGACGCCGCGGCGGCCATGGCTCGCCGGCTCAACGACCACAGCACGACGCTGGCGGCCGCCCATCCCGGGCGGTTCGGCTGGTTCGCCACGCTCCCGCTGCCCGACGTCACCGCGGCCCGAACCGAAGCCGCCCATGCGCTCGACGCCGGTGCCGACGGCGTGGTCCTGCTCGCCAACAACCGCGGCACCTACCTCGGCTCCCCCGGCCAGGACGACCTGTTCGCCCTCCTCGACGAGCGCGCCGCCGTCGCCTTCGTGCACCCCGCCGAACTCCCGGCCCCGGCCGTCGACGGCATCCCACCGTTCGCCGCGGACTTCCTGCTCGACACCACCCGCGCCGCCTACCTGCTGGTACGGAACGGCATCGTGCGCCGCTACCCGCGGATCCGGTTCATCCTCAGCCACGCCGGCGGTTTCGTCCCGTACGCCAGCCATCGCATGGCCCTCACCATCGCCGAGGCCGCCGCCCGCAGCCCGCTGGACGTCCTCGACGATTTCCGCGGCTTCTACTTCGACACCGCCCTGTCCTCGTCACCCGCGGCGTTACCGTCCCTGCTCGCCTTCGCCCGGCCCGGCCACGTGCTCTTCGGCAGCGACTGGCCGTTCGCGCCGAGCATCGCCGGGCAGTACTTCGCCAACGGCCTGGAGACCCATCCGGGCCTCACCCGCGCCGACCACGCGGCCGTCGACCACGGCAACGCCGCGGCCCTGTTCCCCCGGCTCGGGCAGGGTCCCACGATCGTCCCGGCACCCTCGGCGCTCCGGCGCGTGCACACCGCCGTGCAGCGCGGGGTGGCGCGGGCCGTCTTCCGGCTCGTCCAGCCGCGATAGGAACCGGCGGCTCGGTGGCCGCGCGAACACCATTCAGCATGAAACGCTCGAAGATCGGATCGCCGCATGATGGATCTCCGGGTCACCCTGCTACGCCGTTAGGGAAGCACCGGGCCGTTCCGGCCGTCCGGGGGCCTGAGTGGCCCGGCCGGCCGGGCCACGTGCGGTCGGCGCCGGGCCCGGGATCCGGCGCGGCGGTCAGGGCACCGGGGCCGGCCGGGTGAGAGCGGCGGCGATGGCGTCGCGGGCCGCGTCGCGGAGGGCGTCGACGCCGTCGAAGTCGGCCGGGGACAGGGGTGGCAGGGCCTGGACGCGTGCCCGGATGTGGGAGCGCAGGATCAGGCCGTGGCGCGGGAGTGCCTCGCGGGTGCCGTGCACGGCGATCGGGATGACCGGGACCCGATGGCGGACGGCCAGATCGAAGGCGCCGTTCTTGAATGGCTGGAGCGTGCCGTCGGAGGTGCGGCGCCCCTCGGGAAAAATCATCACGGGCGAGCCGGCGGTCAGGTGGCGGTCGCAGTGGGCCATCATCCGGCGGACCGACTCGGCGCGGCCGCGGACCAGCGGGACGTAGTCGTTGAGACGCATGTTCCAGCCGATCAGCGGAACGGTGAAGATCTCCTGCTTGGACACCCATTTGTAGGGACGGAACAGGCCGAAGAGAACCAGGATGTCGATCAGCGACGCATGATTGGCGACCAGCACCGCGGAACCATGCCAGGGCAGGATATCGCGTCCGGTGACGCGCAACCGCCAGAGCGGATTCGCGTACACGTAGAAAGAGGCCCACGCACTCGAATAGAGATGGAGCGCCACCCGCCGCCGGTCGAACGGCAGCGTCAGCAGCCAGACGACGAGCGCGCCGGCGAAGAAGACCGGGCAGGTGACGGCGATCAGCGCCCAGTAGGCCACCGAGAAGACCCGCAACATGAGCGTCATCCTAGCGTCGTCGGCCGAACACGCTGCGACACGGCACCATTCCGAGAATGATGTATTGAATTATGTGGACACGATTGTTGACAATGCGGCACTTATTTCAGGGAAATCTCAGGCACAGCTCCCTCATAGATTCAGCTGTTTGTATAGGCGTCATCCGAACGGAGAAAACCATTCTCCGGTACGGATTAAATGGCCCCAACAGCCCAGCGGCGCCGTGCTTCCCGGCGCCGATCGGAGGATCAGTGAAACAGCAGCACGAACCGACGTATCAGGGACGTCGCCTTCCCAACCCCAATGAGGAGGTGTTCGACCAGGGCCTGGGCTTCGACCTCGGCACGCTGATGGGTCGCCGCAATGTGCTGCGCGCCTTCGGCATCGGTGCCGCCACGCTCGGTCTCGCCGCGTGCACCAACGAGTCGGAGAGCACGACCAGCAGCGAAGCGGCCACCTCGTCCTCCTCGTCGTCGACCTCGTCGACCGAGATCCCGGACGAGACCGCGGGACCGTACCCGGGTGACGGCTCGAACGGTCCGAACGTCCTCGAGGAGAGCGGCATCGTCCGGAGCGACATCCGCTCCAGCTTCGGCGACGCGTCGTCCACCGCCACCGGCGTGCCGATGACCCTCGAGCTGACCATCACCGACCTGGCCAACAGCGGCGCCGCGTTCAAGGACGTGGCGGTCTACGTCTGGCACTGCGACAAGGCCGGCCTGTACTCGATGTACTCCGAGGGCGTGACCGAGGAGAACTACCTGCGCGGTGTGCAGGTGGCGGACACCGACGGCAAGGTGACCTTCACCAGCATCTTCCCGGCCTGCTACACCGGCCGGTGGCCGCACATCCACTTCGAGGTGTACTCCAGCAAGGACGACATCACCGACTCCACCAAGGCGATCGCCACCTCCCAGGTCGCGCTCCCCAAGGAGATCTGCGACGTGGTCTACAAGGAGACCGGCTACGAGGCGTCGGTGACGAACCTCGGCCAGCTCACCCTGGCGACCGACAACGTGTTCGGCGATGACAGCGCGGCCAAGCAGATGGCCACCGTCACCGGCGACGTGAGCAGCGGATACACCGTCAAGCTGACCGCTCCGGTGGACACCGCCACCCAGCCCACCGGCGGCGCGGCACCCGCCGGTGGCGGCGCGGCCCCGTCGGGCGGCCCGGGCGGCGGCGGCACCCCGCCGTCGGGCGCTCCCGGTGGCGGCGGCCCGGGCGGCGCCCCGCCGAGCGGCGCCCCGAACGGCGCTCCGCCGAGCGCGGCCTCCTGACGTCGACGGGCCCCGGGCTTCCTCACGCCCGGGGCCCGCGACCTTTCCCGCGGGCCGTCAGACACCCGAAACGCCGCCGGGGAGCGTGACCACGGCCGGGCGGGCGGTCTGCGCGGCGCGTGCCCATGGCACATGATTTATGCGGCCATAGTTATACAAAGATGACTTTCTTATCTTTCGGGCCATCCGGCACCCAGACTTCGACGACGGTCGCTGGATTCCGGTCACCGCGTGTATGCTCTGCCTCACCCCGGTCGAGGGAAGGTGGGTTTCCATGGGGAGCACCGACACCGGCTCCAACCTGATCGACATCACGCGGGTGCCGCTGGAGGACCTCGCCGATCTGGAGTCGCCCGCATTGCGCAGAGTGATCTCCGCGCTCGCGGAGGAGGCCCGTCGGCCCGAACCCGAGCACCCGTTCGACTTCAGCTCCGCCGTGTGACACATGCTCGCTGCTCCTGCTCGCGAGGTGGTCCTCAAGCTCCACGAGCGGTGCAACATCGCCTGCGACCACTGCTACATGTACGAGGCCGCCGACCAGGGCTGGCGCGCCCGCCCGATGCGGATGCCCGCGACGACCGTGGCACGGACCGCCGACCGGCTCGCCGAGCACGCCCGGACCCACGGCCTGGACGCCGTCCGGGTCGTCCTGCACGGCGGTGAGCCGTTGCTCGCCGGTGTCGCAGGGGTGGAGGCGGCGATCCGGACCTTCATCGAGGCCATGCCGGCCGGTGTGCGCGTGGAGTTCGCCGTGCAGACCAACGGCATCCTGCTCACCGAGTCGTTCCTGGACCTCTTCCGGCGCCATGGGGTCCGGGTCGGCGTGAGCCTGGACGGCGACCGGGCGGCCAATGACCGGCACCGCCGTTACGCGAACGGCCGGAGCTCGTACGACGAGGCGGTGGCCGGGATCGCGCGCCTGGGTCAGCCGGTCAACCAGCCGATCTACGGCGGGCTGCTCTGCACGGTCGACCTCGCCAACGACCCGGTCGCCACCTACGAGTCGCTGCTGGAGCATCGGCCGCCACGCATCGACTTCCTGCTGCCGCACGGCAACTGGGCGTTTCCGCCGCCCGGGCTCGCGCCGCGCACCGGCACGCCGTACGCCGACTGGCTGATCGCGATCTTCGACCGGTGGTACGCCGCCCCGGTCCTGGAGACCGAGATCCGCATCCTCGACTCGATCATGTCGCTGCTGCTCGGCGGACCGGCCACCACCGAGATGCTGGGCCTGCGCCCGCCGTCGGCCGTCGTGGTGGAGAGCGACGGAACGCTGGAGGGCAACGACGCGCTGAAGACCACCGCCGACGGCGCCGCAACCGGGCTCTCCGTGCACACGAACACCCTCGACGACATGCTGGCGCACCCGGCGATCGCGCAGGCCCGGCAGGGCATCGAGGGTCTCGGTCCACAGTGCCGCGCCTGCCCGGTGGTCGGCGTCTGCGGCGGCGGCCTGCACGCCCACCGCTACGCGGCCGGTTCCGCCGGCGGCGACTTCAGCGGACCCTCGGTCTACTGCGACGACCTCTTCGCCCTGATCGGCCACGTCCGGAACCGCCTCGCCGCCGACCTGTCCCGCACCCCCGCCTGATCATGGCGGGGCCGGAGCTGTGTCTCTCCGGGGAGCAGATCGACGAGATCGCTTCCGGTCAACCCGGGTCGGCGACGCTGGCGCTGCTGCGTACCGGGCAGGCGGCGCTACGCCGGACGCTGCTGGTCGCCGCGTACCGGCACGTGGGCGAACCTGGCGCCGCCGCGCGCGCTCTGATCGGCCGGGCCGCCGGAGCCGCGCGGGAGCCGGTGGAGGAGATCGTCACCCGGCCATTCGCCCACGACTGGGGTCTGCGGGTGCTGGCCGCTCCACCCGAGGAGGCCCTTCGCGAGCTGAATATCCTGGCCGCAGCGGTCGCGCTACGCGCCGGGATAGATCTCGACGTCAGCCTGACCGCTCCGGACGGCGAACTCTTCCTGCCCGGCGCCGGGCTCGCCGACGGACTGCACTGCGCCACGATCGCCGTCCGGCAGACCGGTGGCGCGATGACTCTCGGGTGCCCACATCCCGGCGTGCCGCCGCCACGGTGGTCGCCGGTCCGCACGCTCGCCGTCGCCGAGGACTGGAACGTCGTCCTGGAGGATCAGGAGCCGCGCCGGATCACTCTCGGACAACCTCGCGCGATCACACCGTCGGCGGTCCGCGCCGCCGAGCAGCTGCTCCGTCCGGCCTGGTCGGCGGTCGAGGCCGTCTTCCCGGGGTACGCCCCGACCGTGCGCCACCTCCTGCGAACGCTCTCGCCGCTGGCGGGGGACGGGTCCGCGGCGACCAGTTCCTCCTCCCCGGTCGCGTGCGGCTGTGTCGCGCTGGACCTCGGCGTCCCGATCGAGATCGCCGCGCTGCTGCTGATCCACGAGACCCAGCACAGCCTGCTGACCGCCGCCGAGGACCTGACCCCGCTCTGCGGCGAGCCGGGCGGCGAACGGTTCCGGGCCCCGTGGAAGCACACGCCCCGCCCGGCTCCCGCGATGCTCCAGGGCGTCTTCGCCCACGCCGCGGTGATCGACTACTGGCTGGCCCGGCGGCACGCCGACCCGGACGACCGGGAGGCGCTCTGGCAGTTCGCCTACCTTCGCGAGGTCACCGTCCCGGCGATGCACGACCTGCGCCCCGCCGCCGCGCTGACCGCCGCAGGCCGCCGCCTGCTGGACGGTCTGATCGAGCGCGGCGCGGCCTGGTCCACCGTGGACGTGCCGGCGGACGTGGCGGACCTGGCCCGGCGTGCCGGAACCGCGGAGGCGACCCGATGGCGCCTGGCGAACCTGCGCCCGGCGGACGGGGAGGCCGAACTCCTGGCCACCGCCTACCTGGCGGGCGCCGGACGTCCTACCCCGGCCGCGCCCCGCCGGGAGGGGCAAGCTCCGCCCCCACCGGCCCCGGGTGGCGTCATCGGGCGCCTGCACGCGGCCGGCCGCGGCCACGGCACGGTTCCCGATCATCCCGATCTCACGGAGGCGCTGGAGTCCGTCGGCACACGCCCCACGGACGACGAGGCGTGGATCGTCCTCGCCACGGCAGCCGGTGCTCCCCGGCTGCTGGCCGAACGACCCGATCTGGTCAGGGAAACTCTGCTCGTCATGCGCGCACGGCAGGGCCCGGCGGCTCCCCCGGCGGACCGGCTGGCCGCCTGGTTGTCGGGCGGCGAATGAGCCTTGCCCGTTCGCGGCATGGTGGCACCCTGATGAGTCGGCATACCATCCATCACACGATGTCGACGACCGCGAATGGGCCGGGAATCGTTGATGAGCCACGGAAGACGCCGTCCGGACGGTGACCGCGCCATGGGCCGCGTGGTGGTGTGATGGTCACGACCTCGCGGCGGGCCCTGCCACCGCCGCCCGTCTTCTTCGTCAGCTACGCGCGCCCGCCGGGACGGCCACCCGGCGAGGGCGGCAGGCTCACCGACCCGATGACCGACCACCGGGACTTCTTCGCCGATCTGAAGAGCTGCGTGAACCAACTGCTGCCGATCCCTGCCGGTCACCCGGTCGGCTTCATGGACACCGGCCTGGAGGCGGGCGCCCGGTGGACCGATGAGCTGCTGCTCAATCTCGCCGGGTGCCGGGTGTTCATCGCTCTGCTCTCGGCACGGTACGTACAACTCAGCGCCTGGTGCCCGATGGAGTGGGACTACTTCGCCCGCCGCTCGGTCAGGTCGAAGCCGAACACGCTCGCCCGGCCGAACGCCACCGCGATCATCCCGGTGCTGTGGGCGCCGGTCGCCGCGCCGATGCCGCCGATGGTGGCCCGGATCCAGCGGTTCACCCCGCCCCTGGTGGTCGATCCGCAGCACCGGCTCATGTACGAATCCGAGGGGGTACTGGGTATGCAGCAGCTCGACCGGAGCGCGTACACGGCCCTCGTCTGGACGCTGGCCCGCGAGGTCCAGAACGTCTGGGCCAACCTGGAGGTACAGCCGTCGGCGCGGCGGACGACCACGGGCCTGATCCGATCCTTTCCGGCCGGTGCATGATGGCCCCCGCCGACAGCTGCTACTTCCTCCTGAGCTACGCACGGGTGCCGCCGATGGCGGGCGCCGCCCCACCCGGGCGTGACCCCCTGGTCACCACGTTCTTCGGCGATCTGACCCGGGCGGTCGCGGAACGGGCGAGCGGCGGCGATGCGCGGATCGGACTGTACGACGGCTCGGCGCCTCCCGGGACGGACGGGCCCGAAACGCTCCGGCGCGCTCTGGAGCAGGCCGAGGTGCTCGTCGTCCTGGCCTCTCCCCGCTACCGGCACAGCACCTCGGCCACGCGTGAGCTGGACGCCTTCACCCGACGGGTGGCGGCGGCCGGCGCCACCCTCGGGGAACACGTCGAACAGGTGCTGTGGCTGCCGTTCCCGGCGGGCACGCCGGTACCCCGGGGGCTCCAGGACCGGGACGTCCCGAAATATCACGAGGTGGGCCTCGCCGTGCTCTGTCACGCGGGCCGACTCAGCGGACCCGACGCACTGCCCGAGTATCGCGACGCCTACCGGGAGATCGTCCGGCGGATCGCGGGCCGGATCGTGGACGCCGCCGAACGGGCGCCCATGGGCCCGTCGCCGATCTCCGGCTCGCTCACCGAGGACCCGGTGGATCCGCGAGCAGCCGATCTCCTCATCGCGATCGACGCGCCGTCCGGTTCGGCGCCTGTCCCAGGCTCGGACCGTACCGCCTACGGCGCCGAGCCCGCCGACTGGGCGCCGTACGCGCGGAGCCGGTCCTACCCGATCGCCGGGCAGGCGATCGCGGTGACGACACGGCTGGACCTCACGGCGGCGGTCACCAGCGTCGCGGGCGCGGCGCGGCTGTGGCGGGGGAAACCCACGGTCCTCCTCGTCGACGTCTGGCTCCTGGCCGACCAGGTACGCGCCGGCGAACTCGCCGGCATCCTGGACGGCCTGCCGAGCTGGGTCGTACCGCTGATGATCGTCGATCGAGACGACCGGGCCGGCGCCACCCGTGTCGCGGACCTCCGCCGATCGGCGCTCGCGCTGCTCGGCCGTGGCGCCGACCCCGAGACCTCGGTGGCCGACACCGCCGAGCGGTTCCACGACCTCATGCCGGCCCTCGTCACCCGGGCCCGGAGCAACTACCTCCACACCATGCCCCGCACCTATCCGGATCGGCGCCGGCTGGGACCACCGGGAGACTAACCGCGAGAGGCGAGGACCGATGACGATCATCACCTTCTACTCGTTCAAGGGCGGCACCGGGCGCACCATGGCCCTGGCGAACGTCGCCTGGATCCTCGCGGCCAACGGCAAGCGTGTCCTCGCCGCCGACTGGGATCTGGAGTCGCCCGGCCTGCCCCGGTACTTCGCGCCCTTCCTCAGCCCGGGCACCCTGGAGAGCAACCGCGGTGTCCTCGGTCTGCTCCAGGATCACCAGAGCGCGATGATGAGCCTCGGCGGCAGCGGCCGGGAACCGGACCACGCCGGAATCGTCGACCTCGACGCCCGGGTGCTTCCGCTCGCATGGAACCACTTCCCGGAGGGCGGCGGGCTCGATCTCCTCCCGGCGGGCAGGCTCACCAGGGACTACCGGAGCATCCTCGACGGCATCGACCTGGGTGACTTCTTCACCCGGCTGGACGGGGCGAGGTTCTTCGAGGTTCTGAGCGCCGAGATGACGAGCCGGTACGACTACGTCCTGATCGACAGCCGTACCGGTTACAGCGAGGTCGCCGACGTCTGTGTCCTGCATCTACCGGACGTACTGGTCGACTGTTTCACCCTCAACGAGCAGGGCATCGACGGCGCCATCGCGGTCGCCCGGAGCGTCGAGGAACAGCGCCGCGACGTCCGGATACTGCCCGTCATGATGCGCGTCGACCCCGCGGAGAAGGCCAAGATGGACGCGCGCAGGGCCTTCGTCAAGGACCGCTTGCGCGGGCTTCCGGAGACACCGGACCAGGAGAGCCGCGATCAGTACTGGAACCGGGTGTGGATCCCGTACCAGGCGTACTACTCGTTCGAGGAGGTCCTGGCCGCCTTCGGCGACGCGCCGGGCTCGCAGAACACCATGCTCGCCGCGTACGAGACGCTGACGTCCGCGATCACCCACGGGGCGGTCGGCCGTCTCCCGTCGATGCCGCTGGAACGGCGCCTCCGGGTGGAGCGGCAGTTCCAGCAGCGGGTGACCCTGGCCGAGACCAGCGTCACGCTGCGGTACGCCACGACCGACCAGGCGTGGGGTGAGTGGATGACCGCTCTCCTGATCCGGGCCGGGGTCGACGTCATCGACCTCACCACGGATCCCGGCGCGGACACGGCGGGCAGCCGCGACCTCCTGATCGTCGCCGAGACGCCCGAGTCGCTGGCAGCCCTGCGCTGGTTCCCGGCCGACCCGAGCCGTCCCGAGCCGTTGGTGGTGGGCGTCGGCGACTCCGTGCTGGCCCGCCCGCACGCGATCTCGCTGGCCGGCAAGGACGAGAAGACCGCGGCCGACGCCGTACTACGACTCATCGGCTGGTACGGGACGCTGCCGCCCGGCACGGCCGGCAGCCGCTATCCGAACGGTGAGACCCTGATCGTCAATCTGGAACAGCGCAACGTGGGTTTCACCGGCCGTGAGGAGGCGCTGACCGGTCTCCGCCGGCAGTTGCTCTCGAACGGTACCGCGGCGGGGCAGCCCGGCACCGCCGTCGTCGTGCTTCAGGGGCCGGGCGGCATCGGCAAGACCCAGATCGCACTGGAGTACGCGCATCGCTACCGTGACTCCTATGACCTGGTCTGCTGGGTCACCGCGGATCCGGTCACCGCCATCGAGACCCAGCTGGGTGCCCTCGGTGTCCGGATCGGTGTGCCGCCTCCGCTGACCGGCGGTGGAACCGGGTATGCCCACACCGTGCTGGACATGCTGGCCAGGGGCGCCACACCGCATCGAAACTGGTTGCTCATCTACGACAACGCCGAGGATCCCGAGCCGCTCCTGCCGTTTCTCCCGCACGGCGGCTGCGGGCACGTCCTGGTCACCGCGCGCACGCCGGAGTGGAGCAGCCGGGCCGAGACCCTGCCGGTCGGCGGGTTCAGCCGGGCCGAGAGCGTCGATCACCTCCACCGGCGGGTGAAGGCCGGCACGCCGGAGGACGCCGCCCGGCTCGCCGAGCAGCTGGATGATCTCCCCATCGCGATCGATGCCGTGGCAGCCCTGCTCGCCGACGGCTCGTACACGATCGCCCAGGTCCTCGGCCTGATCCGCCGGGCGGGGGCCGAGACGACACCGCTCCGGACCATCTGGGCGGCGTCGCTCGGCCGGTTGCGGGAACGCTCACCCGGGGCGTACCGGCTCCTGCAGCTCATCTCGGTCATGGACACCTCGGTCGCGCGCGAGCTCATCGACAGCAACGAGATCGCCGAGGCGCTGACCCCGATCGACCCTGGACTACAGGACCGGATGGCGCGCAGCCGCCTCGTCCAGGCGATCAGCCGGCTCGGCCTGGCCCGGACCGATCGGATCCGCGCGGATCGGTCGACCGACGACCTGGGCGGCGCCCGGGTCACCGTCCACCGGCTGATCCAGCAGTTCGTCCGGGACACCATGACCGGTGAGGAGCTGAACGCCACCCGCCACCAGGTGCACGTCGCCCTCGTCCAGTACCGTCCGGGTGGCGAGGTGGAGGACCCGGCCACCTGGCCGGCCTTCCGCGTGCTCTGGTCGCATCTCGCCCCCTCCGGCGCCGAGCACTGCGAACGGGCGCCGGTCCGGCAGCTCCTGATCGATCAGATCCGCCACCTCTGGCTGGTCGGCGACTTCCTTCACGGCCGGACCCTGGCGGAGCGGATCGAAGGGGTGTGGCAGCACCGCCTCCGGGACACGGCCGTCGCGGAGTCCGACCGGCGGGCACTGCGCCGGCAACTGCTCGACCTCCAGTTCAACAAGGCCAACCTGATCCGCAGCATGGGTGACTTCGCCGGTTCTCTCGCCGTCGACCAGGCGGTCCTGGCCGGCTCGCGGGAACTGACCGAGGACCCGCACGACCTCCTCGTCCTCGCGGCCGCCAACAGCCTCGGCGGCGATCTGCGCGGGCTCGGCCGCTATCAGGAGGCCCTCGATTCCGACCGGCAGACGTACGAGGCTCTGGCGGAGGAGGTCGGTGAGGAGCACCAGCGGACTCTCGCCAGCCTGAACAACCTGGCCGTGTCACACCGGCTGATGGGCGACTACCGGCAAGCACGGGATCTCGACGAACGGGTGCTGAGCCGGCGCCGGGCCGCTCTCGGCGAGCGGCATCCGCACACTCTGCAGTCCATGGGGCACCTCGGACGGGATCACCGCGAGGAGGGGGACTACGGCACGTCGGTGGCGATCCTGGAGGAGACGGCCGCACTGTTCGGCGAGAAGCTCGGCCGGGACTCCCGGGAGGCCCTCAACGCCGACGTCAACCTGGCCATCTCGCTGCGCTGCGCCGGCGATCTCACCCGTGCACGGATGTTGCTGGACCGCGCGTACAACCGCCTCAGCCTCGGCCTGCGCACCGCGCCGGACGCGCTGGCCTGCCGCCTCAGCCGGGCCGTGTCGATGCTGAGCCAGGCCGCGTCCGAGGCCAGGGAGGAGATGATCGCCGTGCTCTACGACTTCACGACCGCACAGGGAGCGCCGCACCCGCAGACGCTGGCCTGCGCGAACAACCTCGCGATGGCCGAGTTGCTGAACGACGACCCCCGGGAGGCCCACCGGCTCGCCGGCGAGGTCGCCCCCGAGCTCGCGGAGGTGGTGGGTGCCGACCATCCGTACACGCTGACCGCCGAGGCGAACCTGGGCCTCGCCACCGCGTCGTGCGGCGACCACGCGCGCGCCCGGGAGATCCTGTCCGACGTGGTACGCCGCACCGTCACAAGACTCGGCGAGAACCATCCGGACGTCCGGCTCTATCGGGCGAACCTCGAACTGATCGGGGAACGGCCGGTCATGGACGCGGTCCGGGAGGGGAGACTCCGGCCGCGCCTGATCGATCCGCTGCCGTTCTGAACGGCCCGGAACGCTCCGCCAGGTGGCTGTCCGCCAGATAGCAGTAGACACTCGTCAGTGTGTCGACACGCAACGTGACGCGTCACTACTATCCACCTGTATCGACCACGGAGGATGGCGGCCCATGGCGTCGGTACCCTTCCACGACGACGGAGAGCGGCTCGCGGCCGATCTGAACGGGCTCGGTCTCGACGGTGTCCCCGGCATGCTGGTGCACGTCTCCATGCGCAGCGTCGGACCGGTGGCCGGCGGCTGTGCGACCCTGCTGCGGGCGATCCGGGACGCCGCGGGTGAGCAGGCCACGCTGGTGGTGCCGACCCACACCGCGAACAACTCGACGACCAGCCGCAGCCACCTCGCGGCGACCGCCGGGCTCTCCCCGGAGGGCCTGCGGGACTACCTCGCGGGGTTGCCCGGCTTCGACCCTGACACCACGCCCTCCTACCGGATGGGCGCCTTCGCCGAGCACGTCCGCACTCACCCGGATGCGCTGCGGTCCGCGCATCCACAGACGTCGTTCACCGCGCTCGGGCCCGGGGCGCACGCGTGGACGACCGTGCACGCGCTCGACTCCCACCTGGGCGAGGAGTCACCGATCGGGGCGCTCTACGACGCGGGCGCACACGTTCTCATGATCGGTACCGATTTCACCGCGTGCACCGCGTTCCACCTGGCCGAGTACCGGCTGGCCGACCCACCGCCGAAACGCGAGTACCGCTGCTTCGTCCAGGGCCCGGACGGCCGGGACGAACTGAGTTTCTTCGAGATCCACCTGGACGACACGGATTTCCTGGAGCTGGGCGCGGCGTTCGCCGCCGATCCCTCGGTACGCCGCGGCCGGATCGGCGGCGCCGAGGCGCTGTCGTTCCCGCTCCGCCGGGCGGTCGACTTCGCGGTCACCTGGATGTCCGCCCACCGCGACACCGGGACGGCGGGCCGATGACACCGCCCCGGAGACCCACGAAGCAGCGGCCGCCGATCGCCGAGCCGGTCTTCTTCCTCAGCTACGCCCGGGCCACCACCCTTCCGCTGCGGACCGGCGGCGGGCGGATCGACCCGGCCGGGGAGCAGCGCGCGTTCTATCTGGACCTGGTCACCCGGGTCAACCAGCTGGTCCCACGATCGGCGGGCGCGGAGGTCGGCTTCATGGACCAGGACATCGAGGCCGGGACGCGGTGGAGCGAGGAGTTGCTGCGCAACCTCCGGGGCTGCCGCGTCTTCGTGGCCATGCTCTCCCCGCACTATCTCGCGCGAAGCCAGTGGTGCCCGATGGAGTGGGACTTCTTCGCCCGTCGTGAGGTCCGGGGCGCGAAAGGCTCGACGGCACAGCCCAACGCCACCGCGATCGTTCCGATCCTCTGGGCGCCGGTGGTGACCTCGATGCCCGCGTCCGTACGGGAGGCCCAGCGGTTCACACCACCGCTGGTCTCGTTGCCGGAGCACAAGAGGCTGTACGAGTCCGAGGGGGTGCTGGGCCTGCAGCATCTCGACCAGGGTGCGTACACGACGTTCGTCTGGAACCTGGCCCGCCAGATCCAGACCATGGAGGCCGACGTGGACGTACTGCCCTCGACCCGGCGGACGGTCCGCGGGCTGCGCCGCACCTTCGGGGACGGTGCCCGATGACGCGGCCCGGCACGTACTACTTCTACCTCAGCTACGCGCAGGTGCCGCCCCTGGAGTTCCCCGGCGAGACGCTGGCACCGGAGGACCGTCTCGTCGACCTCTTCTTCGAGGACCTGTCCCAGCGGGTCGCGGACCTGGCCAGCGCCCGCGATGCCCGGATCGGCCACTACCAGAGCACCGTCGCCGTCGGCACCGAGTGGAAGGACGCCCTGCACGCGCTCGGCCATGCCCAAGTGCTGGTGCCGCTCTACTCACCGCGATACCTGGCCAGCGCCTGGGCGGTCGAGGAACACTACTCCTTCGAGAAGCGGCTCCGCGCCGCGAACGCCGATCCCGAACGGCACATCCAGTCGGTCCTCTGGTTGCCCTTCCCCGGCGGTGCCGGCCACCCGCCCCTGACGAACGGCCTGAGGTTCCGCGATGAGGAGATCCCGTACTACATGGAGCTCGGTCTGGCCGCACTCTGCGACGCCGGGCGGATCGACCAGCCGGCCCGGGTGCCCGAGTTCCGCGACAGCTACGACCGGTTCGTCGACCAGCTCGCGCACCGGATCGTGAACACCGCCGAGAACACGCCGATCCGGTCGGCCGTCCTGACCGGCGACCCGCCCGAGGCGGTCGCCGACCCCGCCGACGCCCATCTCCTGATCGCCGTCCACGCACCGGGACGGGGCGACCCGGAGGAGTGGGAGCCGTACGCGGAGAGCCCCGGCACCGCCATCGCACGACAGGCCCTGCTGGTGGCGCGACGGCTCGATCTCTCCGCGGCGGTGGTCACCCTGCCCGGCGCCGCGGATCTCTGGCACGGCAAGCCGACGATCCTGCTCATCGACGTCTGGTCCCTGTCGGACAGGGACGCGGCGGCAGCCCTGGAGTCGGCCCTGCGCGCCATGCCGCACTGGGTGATCCCGTTGATCATCGTGGACGGCGCCGACCGGGCGAACGCGTCGCGCGTCGTGGAGCTCCGGGCCCGCGCCCTCGCTATGCTCAGCCGCGGCGGTCACGCCCCCGTCACCCCGGTGGCCGAGGACGCCGGCGGTTTCCGGGAGATCCTGCCCGCGCTGGTCGCCCGGGCCCGGAACCGCTTCCTGCACGAGTTGCCGCGGGCCTACCCGGGCCGGCCCCGGCTGGGAATGACCGAACCACGCCGCGTGCCCTGGAAGGGCGAGGACTGATGTCAACAGAGCCGACCGGCAAGGTCGTGACGTTCTATTCCTTCAAGGGCGGCACCGGCCGCACCATGGCGCTCGCCAACATCGCCTGGATCCTGGCGGCCAACGGCAAGCGGGTGCTGGTGGTGGACTGGGATCTCGAGTCGCCCGGTCTGCACCGGTACTACTCGCCGTTCCTCCGCAAGGCCGACGTCACGGAGAGCACGGGCGTCATCGGCATGGTGCACGCCTTCCAGAACGCCTGGATGCGCTACCTCAGCGAGGGCAAACGTTCGCCGGTGCCGGACATCACGGCCCACGCCGACCCGGCATCACACATCGTCCCGGTGGAGTGGGAGCACTTCAAGGACGGCGGCCGCCTCGACCTGCTGCCGGCCGGCACGCTCAACACCGACTACACCACCGCCCGCACCGGCCTCAACTGGGACGACTTCTACGAGGGCACCAACGGCGGCGCCTTCTTCGACGCCCTGCGTGCCACCATGCGCAACCGGTACGACTACGCCCTGATCGACAGCCGGACCGGCCTGAGCGACATCGCCGCGATCTGCACCGTGCAGATGCCGGACGTACTCGTCGACTGCTTCACCCTGAACGAGCAGGGCATCGAGGGCGCCGCCGCGGTCGCCAGGCAGGTGGACGGGCACCGGCACGGCATCCGCATCCTGCCGGTCCCGATGCGGCTGGACCCGGCCGAGAAGGCGAAGTCGGACGCCACCCGGGCCTTCGCGAAACAGTCGTTCGAGGGCTTCCCCGCGGCGGCCGACCAGGACGCCCGGGACGCGTACTGGGACCGGATCTTCGTCCCGTACCAGGCCTTCTACAACTACGAGGAGCGGCTGGCCGCCTTCGGTGACGTGGCCGGTTCCCGGGACATCATGCTGGCCGCGTACGAGACGCTCACCGCCGAGCTCACCGGCGGCGAGGTCACCGCGCTGCCCAGGATTGACCCGGACGACCGGATGCGGATCAACGACCGGTACGAGCGCCGGCTCACGGTGGCGGAGAAGAGCGTCACCCTCCGGTACGCCCAAGGCGACCGGATCTGGGCCGAATGGCTCACCGACGTGCTGAACCGGGCCGGCATCCGGGTGGCGGACGCAGCCGCCGACACGAGCCCGACCGTCTCCGGGCACCGGGATCTCCTGATCGTCTCGGAGCGGTCCGAGGCGAACCCGGACCTGCGGCTCTCCTCGGCGAGCCTGATCCGGCCGAACGCCCTGGCGGTCTGTCTCACCGACAGCGCGCAGACCGCGCTGCTGGCCGACCGGCGCGCGACCTTCCTGACCGGCCTCGACGAGGCGGGCTCGGTGGACGCCGTGCTCCGCCTGGTCGGGCGGCCGGAGGGCCTTCCGTCCGGCGCGCGCGGCAGCGGCGTCCGGTTCCCCGCCCAGGAGCCGTCCGTCGCCAACCTGGAGCCACGCAACCAGCGGTTCACCGGGCGGGAGGCCGACCTGGTCAGCGTCCGTGAACATCTGATGACCGGCGGTGCGGTGGCGTTGCAGGGCATGGGCGGCATCGGCAAGTCACAGATCGCCCTGGAGTACGCCCACCGCTTCCGGACCTCGTACGACGTGGTGTGGTGGATCGGCGCCGACCCGATCGCCTTCATCGACACCCAGCTGGTCGACCTCGGGAAGAGGCTGGGCCTCGCGTTCCCGGAGACCGGCGCGGCGATCCAGAACGCGCAGACCGTGGTCGAGGCGCTCGGCCGCGGCACCCCGTACCGGCGCTGGCTGCTGATCTTCGACAACGCGGAGGAGGCCGAGAAGATCCAGCAGTTCCTGCCGCGGGAGACCGGCCACATCCTGATCACCGCGCGGACCACGGCCTGGACCGAGCGGATGGCCGTGCCCAGCATCACGGTGGACGTGTTCGCCCGGACCGAGAGCATCGAGCTGCTCCTCGGCCGGCTGTCGTCGATCAGTGCGCGCGAGGCGGACGACCTCGCCGAGGCGCTCGGCGACCTGCCGATCGCGGTGAACGCGGCCGCGGCCTTCCTCGCCGAGACGAAGTTCTCGGTCGAGTACCTCCTCGACGCGATCGGGCGGACCGGCCCGGACGCCCTGCCGATCCCCTTCGACGAGCAGGGCGACGACGAGCCCCGCATCCGCCCGGTCCAGGCGATCTGGGACGCGTCCATCGCCCGGCTGCTGACCCGGTCGCCGGCCGCGTACCGGCTGCTGCAGCTCTGCTCGCTGATGGACACCTCGGTCGCGCTCGACTTCGTCTACAGCGACGAGCTCACCGAGACGCTGCTACCGTTCAACGCCGGTCTCCGCGAGCGCATGCTCCGGGGCCGGCTGGTCCAGGACCTCAGCCGACTCGCGCTGGCCCGTACCGATGGACAGGGCAGCGGCGGGCGGGCCGGCGGGCGGATCACGGTGCACCGGCTCATCCAGCACATGGTCCGGTCCCGGATGACCCACGACGAGCTCAACGAGACCCGGCATCAGGTCCACCTCGCGCTGGCCCGGTTCCGGCCCGGCGGCGAGGTGGACAACCCGGAGACCTGGCCGGTCTTCCGGATGATCTGGCCGCACCTGGAACGCGCCGACGCGGTCTCCTGCCCGGACGAGGCGGTCCGCCAGTTGCTCATCGACCGGGTGCGCTACCTCTGGCTGGTCGGTGACTTCCAGCGTGGCCGGGATCGCGCGGCGCAGACCGAGAAGGTCTGGCGCGCGCGGCTCGCCGAGCTGATCGCGACCGGTCAGGAGGGCGGCGACGACGAGCAGGACCTGCGCCGCCAGCTGCTGCACCTACGGGTCAACCTGGCGAACGTGATCCGCTCGCTCGGCGAGTTCACCGAGTCGCTCGCCATCGACCAGGAGGTGCTCGCCGAGCAGCGGGCGGGCCTCGGCGAGGATCACCCGCTCACCCTGGCCACGGCCGGTGGCCTCGGCGGTGACCTGCGCGGGCTGGGGCACTACCAGCAGGCTCTGGAGCAGGACCAGCGGACCTACGATCTCTGGCTGGAGGCGTTCGGCGAGGACCATCCGCGGACCCTGGCCAGCCTGAACAACCTGGCCACCTCGTACCGCCTGATGGGCGACTACCGCAAGGCGCTCGAACTCGACGAGCGGGTGCTGCGCGGCCGCGAGGTGATCCTCGGCAAGCGCCACCCCAACACGCTGCTCTCCATGGGGCACCTCGGCCGTGACCTGCGGGAGGCCGGCGAGTATCAGCGCTCGGTCACCCTGCTGCGCCTGGTGGCCCAGGCGTTCACCGAGGAGATCTCGGCGGACGCCCGGCACACCCTCAACGCCAACGTGAACCTGGCCATCTCGATGCGCAGCAGCGGCCGGGTCGAGGAGGCCCAGCGGCTCTTCGACCACGCGTACGGACACCTGAGCGAGACCTTTCCGACCGCACCGGACACCCTGGCCTGCCGCCTGAGCCGGGCGGTGACGCTGCTCGGGGTCGCGAACCAGCAGGCCCACGAGGAGCTGCGGGTGGTACACGCCTCGTTCCACCAGCGGTACGGCCCCGAGCACCCGCACACCCTGGTCGCGATGAACGACCTGGCCATGGCCCTGCTCACCGGCGAGGAGAAGGAGGAGGCGTACGACCTGACCCGGCAGGCCGCCTTGGACTTCGGGAGGTTCCTCGGCATCGACCATCCGTACACGCTGGCCGCCGAGACGAACTACGGGGTGTGTCTGGCCGAGCAGGGACGGGGGCAGGAGGCGCTGGCCCTCCTGACGGACACCGCGCAGCGGGCCGCCGAGACGCTCGGCGAGTCGCACCCGGACACCCTGACCTGTCACGCGAACATCGCGCTGATCACCGAGCGCGCCGTCGGCTCCGGCAACGCGTCGGCGGCGATCGGTGATCGGCTCGCCCAGAAGGCCGGGTCCGCGCACCCGACGGTCGCGGCGATCGAGGCGCGGCAGCTGGTCAAGCGGGTGATCGACCCGCTGCCGTTCTGAACGGTCAGGCGGTCCGGGAGAGACCGGAGCGGGACCGCCACCACTCTTCGGGGAGATCGCCGGTCAGCCAGGTCAGCACGGTGGGGAGCATCGCGACGGCACCGAAGTGGGCCCGGCCCGGCTGCAGGTCGAGGATCGCGTCGGTGATGTGGCGGGCCAGCCAGCGCGCGTGGGCGACCGGGGCGAAGTTGTCCTCGGCGCCGTGCCAGATGTAGACCGGGACCGAGGGCTTGATCTCGCTGACCTCGAAACCCCAGTCCTTGCGCAGGGCGAGGACGTCGTCGATCCAGCCGTGGGGCCCGGTCCGGACCGCCTCGCTGTAGGAGGCGAGCAGCAGGCGCTGGATCGCCGGATCCCGCACCACCCGACGATCGACCTCGGTCATCTCGGCGAGCAACTGATCGAGGAGAGTACGCGGGTCGATCTCGGTCCGGCTGGCCCGGAAGCGCAGGCGCTCGCGGACCCCGGCGGCCTCCGACGCGGCGAACGCGTTGACGTTGTCCGGGGTCATGCCGGCCGCGAAGTCCAGATCGGGCTTGTTCGGCGCCATGGCGACCAGCGTCGCCACCCGGTGCACCCGCTCCGGGAGCCGGACCGCGGCGGCCAGCGCGTGCGGCCCGCCGCCGGACCGGCCGACCACCGAGAAGCGCTCGGCGTCCAGCCAGTCGGCGATCGCCGCGATGTCGGCGGCGGCGTCGACGACCCGGCGGCCGGGCATGGGCGTGGAGCCACCGTAGCCCGGGCGGTCGTAGGAGATCAGACAGATGCCCCGCCGGTAGAGGACCCCGGGCCGGGGCATCGGACCGGTTCTGCTCCCCGGTGTGCCGTGCAGGAGGAAGACGGGCCAGCCGTTCTCGGCGCCGGAGACGTAGACCTTCAGGGTGCGGTCGCCGATCTTGACCTCGTGATCGCCCAGACGGGACACCGCACCTCCTGACGTGACCGGCTCGGAGTTCCGGCCAACAGCTCGCGACGGGCCAGCGACGGGCGTGAATTCCTGAACCCTAGCGGCACCGACCCGACAAATGAATACCGATCTTGCTGACACCCGAGCAATTTGCCCCAAATGCCCGTTATTCCGTCGCATATCCTACCGGCTTAGCGCCCGCCCGGGACACCGGCCGTTCCCCGTGCGCCGAAGCGTTCAGGGAGCGTAGCGGTAGATCGCCCGCGGGGCGGGATTGCCGATCTGACGGAAAGTCGATTGATCCACGAGGGTCAGTGCAGTGGTGGATCCCCGAAGGTGTCGCGGATGCGGTAGAGGTCGCGCAGGCGGGGCTCGGTGGTGCCGGAGACCCAGCGGCTGACCGTTTTCGTCGAGACGTCCAGGCGCCGGGCCGCGGCCTCCAGCAGGACGTCGGCCACCCGGTCACAGAGGGTGCGGATCTCGTCGGCGAGGTCGTCGTTCCTGGCGAGCACCCGCTCCTCGAGCGTGAGGATCTCGTGGTCGTGCCCGCATCCACACGTGCCGCACATTCTCGTCAACCCACCTCCATCGAGACGATCCGCAGCTCGCGCCCGGCGGTGACGGCGACGTCCGCGCTGCCGCAGTCGCAGAGCAGGATCAGGTCGGTGATCTCCTCCTCGGCACCGCAGGAGCGGCAGCGTACGGTGGCCGGCTCCGCGGCGATGTCGAGCACGGCGCCCTCGGCCTCGGTACCGGAAGACGCCAGCTCGAAGCAGAACCGCATGGCCTCGGGCAGGACCGCGGTCAGCGCTCCGATCCGGACGGTGATCCGGTGGACCGGGCGCCCCGCGGCACGCTCGCAGACCGTGGTGACGATGCTCTCCGCGAGGGCCAGTTCGTGCATCCGGGACTCACCTCTACCGATCAGGTGGTGGTTCGCCGCGCCGATTGACAGTGTCGCACGTCTAGGGACAGGCTGTTACGGGCGTCACACCATTGAGGCGGGCACTCATGGACATCGACGATTCACCCCTCTGGATGCAGTGTCACACCACGCTCACCGGGTTCACCGGCCGGACCGAGGCCCTGCGGCGGCTCCTGCCATGAGCCTGGAATCGGTCCGTGCCGTCGCCGACGCCGTCCTCTACGAGGGCTATCTGCTCTACCCCTACCGCGCGTCCGCCCCGAAGAACCGGTCCCGCTGGCAGTTCGGGGTGCTCGGACCACCCCGGGCCGCCGAGGCCGCGTTCGCCGAGTCGCCCGGGATGTCCATGCAGTGCCTGCTGGTGACCGGCCTGACCGGCGGCTCGCTCACCGTCCACCTGCGCTTCCTCCAGTTGCAGACCCGGCGCCTGCTGGACGCGGACGCCCGCCCGGCCGACTCCCTGGGCACCATGCGGAGCTGGGACGAGGCCGTCGAACGGGAGATCACCCTGCCCGGGGTGACGCTCGCCCGGGACGCGTCGTTCGGCATCACCATCCCGGGCGGCGAGGACGTCGAGGCGATCGCCGGCGGCACCGTGGTCCGCGGGCGCCGGGCGCTCACCGCCCGGCTCGCCACCCGGGTCGAGACCGTCGGCGAGCTGACCCGGCTCACCGTCGCGGTGACCAACGAGCACCCCGGCCCGGCCGACACCAAGCAGGACGCGCTGGAGCACTCGCTGATCGCCACCCACCTGGTCGTCGAGGCGCACGACGCCGCGTTCCTGCCGCCGCAGGAGGAGCTCGCCGACTGCCGCCAGGACCGCTGCTGGCCGGTCCTCGCCGGGCCGCCCGGCACCACGAACCTGCTGCTCGCCGCGCCGATCATCCTCTACGACCACCCGCGCCTGGCCGAGCGGAGCCCCGGCGACCTCTTCGACGCCACCGAGATCGACGAGCTGCTCACCCTGCGGGTGATGACGCTGACCGACGGGGAGAAGGCCGAGGCCCGCGCCACCGACGCGCGCGCCGCGGCGATCGTCGACCGCTGCGACGCGATCTCCCCGGAGGAGCTGCTGGGCCTGCACGGCACGCGGCTCCCCGGGGAACCGTCGGTGCTGGTCGACGGCGTACGGATCGCCGCGGGCAGCCTGGTCCGGCTGCGGCCCACCCGGCGGGCCGACGCGCAGGACCTCTTCTTCGCCGGGCAGGCCGCCCGGGTCACCGCCGTGCTGGACGACGTCGACGGCGGCATCCACGTGGCCGTGGTGCTGGTCGACGACCCCGCCGCCGACCTGCACGACGGGTACGGCCGCTACCTCTACTTCGCCCCCGACGAACTGGATCCGCTGCCCGTCCACCGCCCCGAGGAGGAGGACCACCCGTGAGAACCGTCGGCATCGTCGCCATCGTCGCCGCCGCCATCGTCGCCGCCTGGGTGATCTCGCTGGTGGTTCGATCCATTCCGGACATCCTGCGCTACCTGAGAATCAGGTCGATGTGACCGCGCGGATCCTGATCGCCGGGGTGGGCAACCTCTTCCTCGGCGACGACGGCTTCGGCCCCGAGGTGGTCCGCCACCTGCTCGCCGGTCCGCCGCTGCCGCCGGGCGCGCACGCCACCGACTACGGCATCCGCGGTGTCCACCTGACGTACGACCTGCTCGACCCCTGGGATGCTCTCATCATGATCGATGCCCTCCCCGCCATGGAATCCCCCGGTGAGCTGGTCGTACTCGAGATATCCGCCGACACCGGCCCGCTCCGCCCGGTCGACGCGCACGGTATGGACCCGATGGCCACGCTGGCCGCCGTCACCCGTCTGGGTGGCACGCTGCCGCCGTCGTACCTGGTCGGCTGCCGGATCAACGCGGCCGGTGAGTCGATCGGCCTGAGTGCGGCCGTCACGGCCGCGGTTCCACAAGCAGCCCATATCGTACGCACCCTCGCGTCCCGCCTCGCTCAAAAGGCGGCCGCCACCACCGGGAGGCCCTGAATGTGCCTGGGCATTCCCGGTCAGGTCCTGCGCATCCTGCCCGGCAACGCGGGACAGCTCGTGCTGGCCGACGTGGCCGGAGCCGAGCGCCAGGTCAACATCGGCATGCTGGACGCCCCGCCCGCGCCCGGCGACTGGATCCTGATCCACCTCGGCTTCGCGGTCGAGGTCATCGACGCCGACCGGGCCGGCGCCGCGCTCGCCGGCCTGGAGTTGATGGGCCGTCCCCGGTCCGAGGGCCACGACCGGATCCGGATCCGGTACTCGGTCGCCGGCCTGGTCCAGGGCGTCGGTTTCCGCCCGTTCGCGTACACCACCGCCGCCGAGCTGGGCCTGACCGGCGCGGTGGAGAACACCCCGGAGGGCGTGGTGGTCGAGGTGGAGGGCGACGCCGGGGCGGTGCACGAGTACGGCCGCCGCCTGAGGGAGTCCCCGCCGCCCCTGGCCGTGGTCACCGCGGTGATCGAGCAGGAGGTCCCGCCGGCCGGTGGCACCGGGTTCAGCATCGCGGCCACCTCGGACGGGGGACCGGCGCGTACCCTGGCCTCCCCGGACGTGGCGATCTGCGGCGACTGCCGCCGTGAGCTGGCCGACCCGGACAACCGGCGGTACCGGCACCCCTTCATCAGCTGCGTCAACTGCGGCCCGCGGTTCACCATCATCACCCGGTTGCCGTACGACCGGGCCACCACCACGATGGCCGGGTTCCCGATGTGCGCCTCGTGCCGGGACGAGTACGAGAACCCGGCCGACCGCCGCTTCCACGCCCAGCCGATCGCCTGCCCGGACTGCGGCCCCCGACTCGAACTGGTCATCGCGGGCGGCCCGTCCCGCCGGGGTTCGAACGCGCTCCGGCACGCCCGCGCGCTGCTCGCCGTCGGGGAGATCGTCGCGATCAAGGGGCTCGGCGGGTACCACCTGGCCTGCGACGCCCGCAACGACACCGCGGTCGCCGAGCTGCGCCGTCGCAAGCGGCGCGGCGGCAAGCCGTTCGCCGTGATGACCGCGACCCTGGCGAACGCCCGCCGCCTGGTCTCGCTGACACCCGGCGAGGAGTCGCTGCTCACCGGCGCGCGCCGCCCGATCCTGCTGGCGCCGCGCCGCCCGGACGGCGGTCTCGCGGAGGCCGTCGCACCGGACAGCCCCGACCTCGGCGTGATGCTCCCCTACACCCCGCTGCACATGCTCCTCTTCGGACTGGCCGGCGACGGGCCCGGTCCGGACGTCCTCGTGATGACCTCGGGGAATCTCGCCGGGGAGCCGATCGTCACCGACGACGCGGAGGCGCTGCGGCGGCTGGCCCCGCTGGCCACCGCCTGGCTGCGGCACGACCGGCGGATCGAGGTGCCCTGCGACGACTCGGTGAGCCGGCACGCGGACGGCGCCGAACTGCCGATCCGCCGCTCCCAGGGCCACGCTCCGCTGCCGGTGGCGCTGCCGTTCGACGTGCCGCCCACCCTCGCCGTCGGCGCCGACCTCAAGAACGCGTGCGCCGTCGCGAGCGGCCGTTACGCCTGGCTCAGCCAGCACATCGGCGACATGGACGACCTCTCCACCATCGAGGCCCTGACGGTCGTCGAGAAACATCTGGAAAGGCTTACCGGGGTACGTCCGGAGCAGATCGTCGCCGACCTGCACCCCGGTTACCGTTCGGGCAGCTGGGCCAGGGCGCACGCGCGGGGCCGCCCGATCCTGCTGGTGCAGCACCACCACGCGCACATCGCCGCGGTGATGGCCGAGCACGGTCTCGGGCCGGACGAGCAGGTGATCGGCGTCGCCTTCGACGGCACCGGGTACGGCACCGACGGCGCGGTCTGGGGCGGCGAGGTGCTGATCGCCGGCTACAAGTCGTTCGAGCGGGCCGCCCACCTCGGCTACGTGCCGCTGGCCGGCGGGGACGTCAGCGTACGCCGGACCTACCGGATGGCGCTGGCACATCTGCGGGCGGCCGGGGTGTCCTGGGATCCCGCGCTCCCGGCGGTCGCGGCGTGCCCGGAGGCCGAGCGGGAGGTGCTCGCCCACCAGCTCGGGACCGGCCTGGGATGCGTGCCGACGTCGAGCATGGGCCGCCTCTTCGACGCGGTGGCCGCGCTCACCGGGGTACGGCAGAGCGCCGCCTACGAGGGTGAGCCGGCCATGGTGCTGGAGGGCGTCTCCCGCGGATTCGGGGGGCGACGGCTCCGGTCGTACACGATAGCTGTGGAGGGAACGAACGACGGACCGATCGTCGCCGACGCGGGCGAGATGATCCGGGAGATCGCGGACGACGTGCGGTCCGGCCTGCCCGCCGCGGTGATCGGCGCGCGCTTCCACAGCACGGTGACCGACCTGATCGGACGGCTCGCCGACCGGTGCCGCGACCGGACGGGCCTGGACGTGGTGGCGCTCGGCGGCGGCGTCTTCCAGAACACCCTGCTGATCGCGGCAACCCTCCGTGACCTGCGCGGACGCGGCTTCACCGTGCTGCGCCCACGGCTGCTGCCACCCAACGACGGCAGCATCGCGCTCGGCCAGATCGTGGCCGGGCTCTGAATCGGCGGGTGAGTCCGCATCCTGTGTGAGGAGGCCGATCGAGATGTGCCTGGCCGTTCCCGGACGCGTCGCCGAGGTCGACGGGACGCCGATGGCCCAGGTCGACGTCGGCGGCGTACGCAAGGAGGTGTGCCTGCAGTACGTGCCCGGCGCGGCACCCGGCGACTACGTGATCGTGCACGCCGGTTTCGCCATCCAGCGGCTGGACGAGCAGTCGGCGCGGGAGACCCTCGCGAACTTCGAACGGCTCGGCATCCTGGAAGAGGAGTTCGGTTCAGGTGAAGTACCTCGACGAGTTCAGTGACCCGGATCTGGCCCGCAGCCTCCTGGAGAGGATCCACGCGACCGTGACCCGGCCGTGGGCGCTCATGGAGGTGTGCGGCGGCCGGCCAACGCGATGACCGTCTACCAGGCGAAACGGCTCGGGATCCGGAACTTCTCGCTGCTCGTCTCGCACGTGCTGGTGCCACCGGCGATCGCCGCCATCATGGAGTCGCCGCGCTGTAGGGTCCAGGCGTTCCTCGCCGCCGGGCACGTCTGCAGCGTGATGGGCACCGCGGAGTATCCCCCGCTGGCCCTGAAGTACGGCGTACCGATCGTGGTGACCGGTTTCGAACCCCTGGACATCCTGGAGGGCATCCGGCAGACCGTGGTGCAGCTGGAGACCGGGCGGCACGAACTGGTCAACGCGTACCCCCGGGCCGTGCTCCCGTCGGGCAACCTGGCGGCGCTCGCGATGCTCCGGGACGTCTTCGAGGTGACCGACCGGACCTGGCGCGGCATCGGGATGATCCCGTCGAGCGGCTGGCGGCTCGCGGAGAAGTACCGCGACTTCGACGCCGAGGTGCGCTTCGACGTCGGCGCCGTGACGACCGCGGAGTCGTCGCTGTGCCGCTCGGGCGAGGTGCTGCAGGGCCTGATCAAGCCGCACGGGTGCGCCGCCTTCGGCCGGGAGTGCACGCCCCGGAACCCGCTCGGCGCGACGATGGTCTCCTCCGAGGGCGCGTGCGCGGCGTACTACGCGTACCGGAGGCTCTCGTGACCACGGTGGACTTCTCCGACTGGTCGTGCCCGGTGCCGCTGCGGAACACGCCGACCGTGGTGACCGGCCACGGCGGCGGTGGCGCGATCTCCGCCGAGCTGGTCCGGCACCTGTTCCTGCCCGGTTTCGGTCCGGCCGCCTCCGGCGACCAGGGAGACTCGGCGGTGGTCGAGGTGGGTGGCGTCCGTCTCGCCTTCTCCACCGATGCGTACGTGGTACGTCCGATGTTCTTCCCGGGCGGCTCGATCGGCGACCTGGCGATCAACGGCACGGTCAACGACCTGGCGATGTCGGGTGCGGCACCGCTGTACCTGTCAGCGGCTTTCGTGCTGGAGGAGGGCACGGAGCTCTCCCTGATCGGGCGGATCGCGACGGCGATGGGCGCCGCGGCGACGGCGGCGGGGGTACGACTGGTCACCGGCGACACCAAGGTCGTCGACCAGGGCAGCGGCGACGGCGTCTACGTGATCACCTCGGGCATCGGCGTGGTCGACCCGTCACACACCATCGCCCCCGTTCGGGCGGCCCCCGGCGACGCCGTACTGATCAGCGGCGAGATCGGCCTGCACGGGGTGGCCGTGCTCAGCTGCCGGGAGGGCCTGCGTTTCGGCACCGAGGTGGAGAGCGACACCGCCCCGCTGCACGACCTGGTGGCCACCATGCTCGCGACCGGCGCCCCGGTCCACACACTGCGCGACCCGACGCGCGGCGGGGTGGCCGCGACCCTGAACGAGATCGCCGGCACGTCCGGGGTCGGCATCGAGCTGATCGAGCGCGACCTGCCGATCCCGCCCCCGGTCACCGACGCCTGCAGCCTGCTGGGCCTCGACCCGCTGCAGGTGGCGAACGAGGGCAAGCTGGTCGCCTTCGTCCCCGCCGCGTCGGCCCCACCGGTGCTGGCGGCGATGCGCGCCCACCCGCTCGGCGCCGCGGCCCGGCAGATCGGCACCTGCGTCGCCGAGCACCCCGGCATGGTGGTGGCGCGGACCGCCCTCGGCGGCACCCGGGTGGTCCCCATGCCGATCGGCGAACAGCTCCCCCGGATCTGCTGAGGTGTCCGACGAGGGCGCGATACTGTTCGCGCGCTACGCCCATCCCCCGAACGCGCTGGGCTACTGCGGCCCGCCCGGCGCCCCGCTGCACCGCTCCGATCCGGCGGAGATCGCCCGTCAGGCACGCACGTTCGAGGGCGCTTGGTCCTATTTAGAGTACATATCCCAATTTATTTGGCATAAGTGATCCACTCTCCCCCGTTGTCGTCACCGCCTACCGGCTCGGCAGTCCCCCGGTTCCCGGTGACGGCCTGGTGGACTTCCTCCGCCCGCGGTTCCTCGGCCAGAGCGGCGGCACCTGGGCGGACTCCGGCGCCCGGGCCGCTCCCCACCACGGTTTCCAGGTCTTCGAGGTGCACCCCTGGCTCTCGCTGCTGCGGCGTACCGGGGCGCCATCGGCCCTCACGGTCCTGGACCGCTGCCGTATCCGCACCGGCACGGTCCGCCGGATCCTCTCCGACACCGAAGCCGTGGTCCGACACCCGCCCCTGACCTGGACCGACGGCGCCTTGGCCTTCGGCCCACCCACCGACGAGACGGTCCACTGGGCACCGTCCCTGCTCCCGCACGTCGCCCCGGGCGCCTCGGTCACCCTCCACTGGAACTGGATCTGCGACCTCGCGACCGAGACGGACAGTGCACTGTCACACGAATCGCACTCGCCATGGGTCGCCACGACATAGTTTTCGGGCGATTCCCCTCCCCCGCAGCGTTCCACACCCTACGCTCGCCTACAAACAGGAAGGGGCTACGCTGGCGCCACTCAAATTGAGGCAAAATACATCACTTGTCCATTTTTAGGCCCTGACGTGCGAGCCTGGATGTACCCGACCCGGCTTCGGCACGTCACGCTGTGAGGAACGATCGCTGATGACGGTGATCCAAGAGCCGGGGAAACCCTTGGGGACGGTCCGTGGGGGTACCTTCCCGCCGCGCAATCCGAACTTCTCCGGCCGCGAGGACATGCTCGCTGAACTGCGGCGTTCCCTGACGACGCCGGACCGGGCCACCGTCATACCGCACCTCCTGCACGGCTCCGGCGGCGTCGGAAAGACACAGCTGGCCGCGGAGTACGCCTACCGCTACGCCGACTACTACGACCTCATCTGGTGGATCCGCGCCGAGGAGCGGTCGGTGATGCTGCGATCCCTGGCCGAGCTCGGGCGCCGCCTCGATGTCCCGCAGCCCACGGCCCACGAGCAGATCGTCGCCTGGCAGGCGACCGTGACGCTCACCGAAGCCGGCCGGCGCTGGCTCCTGATCTTCGACAACGTCGACGCGTTCGCCGACCTGGCCGGCCTGATGCCACTCTCCGGCGGCCACGTCATTCTGACCGGTCGTACCCAGACCTGGCCGGACTCGTGGAAGACCATCGAGGTCGACGTCTTCGAACCGACGGAGAGCCGCCCACTCCTCCAACAGCGTGAGCTCGTCCTCGACGACGCGCCCGAACCTCCCCGCCCGCGGCCCTCGGCCGAGGCCACCGTCCCGCCGAGAAGAGCAACGACCATCGCGGAGCAACGGCGGAAGCCGCCCACCACGCTCGGCCTCGAACCGCCGATCGAGGTCTGGGTATCCTACAAATGGGGCGGTCACGCGGAGGTCGTGGTCAACCGGCTGGAGCAGGCCATGATCAAACACGGCCTGCTACTCCGTAGAGACAAGAGCGAGATGAGGTACCGGGACTCCATCTCGGAGTTCAAGAGGAGACTGAGCAACGGAAAGCTCGTCATCCTGGTGCTGGACGACGCATACCTGCGGTCGGACCACTGCATGTCCGAACTGCTCGGGCTCTCCGAGCACCGGGACTTCCGCAAGCGCGTCTTCCCGATCCTCCTGAAAGACGCGAAGATCTTCACTCCCGAGGCCATCCTCGGCTACGCCCAGCACTGGCGGCGCGAGTACGAGGATCTCGACATGCTGATGGGAACGGTCCCCCAGGACGCCCTCGACGGTATTCGGGACGACTTGAAGCTCTACGGCCGGATCGTCAAACGGATCACCGTCGTCCTCGACCACCTGCGGGACATGAACGCCTCCGCTGTCGGAGGAGCCGACAGCGAGGAGGACTTCGCGATCCTGATCCAGTCGATCCGGGAGCAGCACGCCAGCAAACAGCGGCGGCGACCGGCCCAGCCGCCGCTGTCATGACCGCCACCGGCGCCGGCGGTCACCGTCCGCGGGCGCCAGAGCACGGCGTGCCGGGTGGCACGCCACGAGCGGCGCGGAGGTCCGCTCCGCGTCACCACCCGGACCGCCACCGCCTACCCGGCCGCGCTCGGCGAGCCCGCCCGAACGCTCGCCCGCCACGGATCGCCGACTCCGCCGACCAGGGTTCGATCGCGGACCGGCCGGGCCCACCCCCGGCCGGCCAGCAGGGTCAGCCGTGAGCACCGGCCAGGACCTGCCGAGCCCTCCACTCAGCAAGGCGGAACAGTGGCCGATGAGCCTGGCGTGGGCTTCAGGGACGAGGTGCTGTACGACAGTGAGCGCACCCGGGTCGTCCGGGTGCGGCCCGCCGACGGCTCGCCGAGCGTCATCCGGAAGCAGCCGCTCGGGGCGGCCGCCGCGGAACGGCTGCGTAACGAGCGGGCCGTGCTGCGCCTGCTCGACGGGGTGGAGGGCACGCCGCGGCTGGCCGGTGAGGTGGACGGCGTCGCGCTGCTGTTCCTCGACGGGTCGGCGCGCACCCTGGCCGGGATGCCCACGCCCTGGGAGACCGGGCCGCTGCTCGACATCGCGTACGGGCTGGCCCACTCCCTCGCCGCGATCCACCGGCACGGGGTCGTGCACCGCGACGTCAGCCCCGCCAACATCCTGGTGGCGGGGGACGGCACGCCCACACTGATCGACTTCGAGCTGTCCCAGGCTCCGGGTGCCCCGGCGGTGGAGGACGGCCTGGTCGGGACGCTCCCCTATCTGGCGCCGGAGCAGACCGGCCGCACCGGGCGGACCGTCGACCACCGTGCGGACCTCTACGCGCTCGGCGCCACCCTCTACGAGCTGGCCACCGGTGCGCCGCCGTTCGGCCGCGACGACGACCCGCTGCGTCTCGTGCACGATCACCTGGCGCGGGTGCCCGTACCGCCTCTGGAGCGTAATCCCGCGGTCGGCGCGACGATGTCCGAGATCATCGTGCGGCTGCTCGCCAAGGAACCGGAGCGCCGCTATCAGAGCGGTGAGGGACTGGCGTACGACCTCGACCGCCTCCGCGCCGGACAGTCCGGCTTCCCGCTCGGCGACCGGGATTTCCCGATGCGGCTCGCCCCACCGGCGCGGCTGATCGGGCGGGAGGCACCGCTGGCCACGCTCCGCGCCCTGTTCGCCCGCGCGGTCGGCGGCACCCACGGGATCGCCCTGGTCACCGGGCCGCCCGGGGTCGGCAAGACCGCCCTCATCGACCAGCTTCGCCCGGCGGTCGCCACGGCGGGCGGGCGGTTCGTCACCGGCAAGTTCGACCAGTACCGCCGGGATCTGGGCGCCGACGCGGTCGGCCAGGCCTTCGACGCGCTCGGCACCCAGCTGCTGGCCGCGCCCGACGAGGAGGTGGCCGCCCTCCGGGCACGCCTGCTCGACGCGCTCGGGCCGGACGCCGGGCTGGTCGCCGCGCTGCTGCCCGCGTTCGCGCTGCTGCTGGGCGTGCCCGCCGAAGAGGAGAGCGACGACGATCCCCGCACCGCCGCCACCCGGCTGCGCCGCATCGGCGTGACGCTGTTGCGGGTGATCGCGTCCAGCGCCCACCCGGTGGTGCTCTTCGTCGACGATCTGCAGTGGGCGCCGCCGCCCGCGTTCGCCTTCCTCGACTCGGTGCTCGACGACCCGGCACTGCCCGGCGTGCTGGTGCTCGGGGCGTTCCGGGAGAGCGAGGTCGACGAGGTGCACCCGCTCTCGGTGATGCTGTCCCGGCTGCGCGGCGCGGGCGGGGAGCTGCGCCTGACCAATCTGCCCGCCGGCGACCTGGGCACGCTGCTGGCCGAGATGCTGCGGCTGCCGGGGCCGGCGACCGCCCCACTCGCGGAGATCCTGGCGACCCGGACCGGCGGGAACCCGTTCGACACGGTCGAGCTGCTGAACGCGCTGCGCCGGGAGGGTGCGCTGATCCCGGACGGCGAGTGCTGGCGCTGGGACGCGGGCACGCTGCGCCGGTTCGTCGGCCGCGGGGACGTCGTCGACCTGATCGGTGCCCGGGTGGAGGCGCTGCCGGCCACCACCCGGGACCTGCTGGACGTGATGGCCTGCCTGGGCGGGGAGATCGACCTGACCATGCTGCGGGTGGCGTCCGGCCTGCCCGCCGAGCAGGTCGGCCTGGCGCTGCTGCCGGCGGCCGAGGACGGCCTGGTCACGGTGGGTCGCGATGGACCGCCGACGGCCGCGTTCCGGCACGACCGGGTGCAGCAGGCGGTCCACGGCAGGCTGGACGCGACCGCGCGTACCCGAAAAGGTCTTGATGTCGCCCGGCGGCTGGCGACCGATCCCGCCTATGGTGCGGCGGCCGCGCAGCAGTATCTCCCGGTGCTCGGGGAGCTGACCGATCCGCAGGAGAAGCGGCGGGCGGCGGACCTGCTGCATCACGCCGCCCGGTCCGCCCGGCAGGTCACCAACCACGTCGCCGTGGAGGCCTTCCTGGCGGCGGCCCTCTCCCTTCTCGACCCGAAAGACCAGACCGTTCTTCCGGTACGGGCGGAGTGGCACGCCGCGCTCTGCAGCCTCGGCCGGTACACCGAGGCCGACCCGGTCTTCGAGAGCCTGATGGAAAGCGGTCAGGACCCGGTGCAGCTGGCGGCCGTGGTCTGCGAGCAGATCGTCAGCCACACCAACCGCAGCATGCTCCCGGACGCGCTCCGCCTCGGTGTCACACTGCTGCCCCGGCTCGGCGTGCCGGTGCCGCCGCCGGACGAGATGGCCGCCGGGATCGACGACGGCCTGGCGACCCTGTACGACTGGCTCGCCGCCGGTGACGACCTGGCCCGCCCCGAGCTCACCGACCCGCGGCTGATCGCGATCGCCCGGGTGATCAACCGGATGATCCCGCCGGCGTTCTTCTCCGAGCAGCTGACCTTCGCCTGGCTGGTGCTGCGGGCCGCCGGCCTGTGGAGCCGGCACGGGGTGGCCGCCGCGCTGATCGGCCCGCTCAGCCACGCCGGGTTCGTCACCATCCCGGTCCGCGGCGACTACCGGGCCGGGTACGACGCGGTCCGCCGGGTGATCGCGGTCGGCGAGGCGCACGGGTACGAACCGGACACCTCGCAGGCCCGGTTCCTGCACGGGCTCGGCACGGTCCCCTGGTTCGAACCGCTGGAGAACGCGGCACGGCTGGGCCACGAGGCGTACGAGGGCCTGCTGCGCGGCGGCGACCTGCAGAACGCCGCCTCCACGTACTACGCCACCCTGCCCCAGCTGCTGGACTGCGCCGACCTGGACCGGCTCGGCGCCGAGACCGACACGGCGATCGCGCTGTGCGAGCGGATCGGGTACGGCCACGCCACCGCCGCGTTCCTCGGATACCGGCAGCTGCGGCTCGCGCTGCGCGGGGAGACCGCTGGCCCGGGGCTGTTCACCGGCGCCACGTTCGACGAGGACGCCTTCGAGGGATCACTCTCGGCCAACCCGACGGCCGGGGTGAACTATCACATCTGCCGGGCGCTCGCGGCCGCCGTCTTCGGCGACGACGAGGCCCTGATCCGGCACAGCGCGGCGGCGACGCCCCTGCTGCCGTTCATCACCGCGACGTACGGCAACGTCCCGGCACACACCCTGGCCGTCCTCGCCGCGGCGGCGCGCGCCGCCACTCCACAAAGCGCCGCCGCTTCACCAGGCGCCGCTTCACCAGGCGACCGCGCCGAACTCCGGGCGAGCCGGGACTTCCTCGCCGAGCGGGCCGCCGACCACCCGGGCAACTTCCGGCACCTGCTGCGCTTCGCCGAGGCGCACGAGGCGTGGCTGGCCGGGGACTTCGAGGCCGCCGCCCGCGCCTTCGACGCCGCCGTCGGGGACGCCACCGGACGCCCCTGGCACGCCGCGCTGATCTTCGAGCGCGCCGGCCTCTTCTTCCTCCGGTACGGCCTGGAGCAGACCGGCCAGCGCCTGATCGCCGACGCGTTCCGTGAATACGCCGCCTGGGGCGCCCACGGCAAGACCCGCGAGATGCAGCGCCGGCACGTCTGGCTCACCGCCGCCCTGGAGCCCCGGGGCACCGCGCTCGGCGTGACCAGCAGCGTGAACGTCTCCACCGGGGTGATCGACCTGCTCGCGGTGCTGGAGGCCGCCCGGGCGCTCAGCTCGGAGACCGACCTGGACCGGCTCCGGGCCCGGGTCGAGGACGTGCTCAGCGCGATGACCGGCGCCACCCGGGTCCGGGTGGTACTCGGGGACGAGGCGGCCGCCACCGGGGTGCCGGACACGTCGCTGCCGCTCAGTGCGCTCCGGTACGTCGAGCGCACCCGCGAGCCGATGCTGGTCGACGACGTCTCCCGGGACGACCGGGTGGCCCGGGATCCGTACCTGGCCGGGCTCGACCACTGTTCGCTGCTGGTGGTCCCGGTGCTCAGCCAGGGCGTACCCAAGGCGGTCCTGGTCCTGGAGAACCGGCTGACCCGGCGCGCGTTCACCATGGGCCGCCTCGACGCGGTCCAGATGATCGCCGGGCAACTCGCCGTCTCGTTGGAGAACGCGCAGGTGTACGCGTCGCTGGAGCGCAAGGTCGCCGAGCGTACCGAGGCACTCGCGGAGGCGAACCGGCAGCTGGAGCTGCTCACGCTGACCGACCCGCTGACCGGCCTGGCCAACCGCCGGCGGCTGACCGCCGTGCTCGACACCGAGTGGCTGCGGTCGCTGCGCTCCGGCGACCCGATCGGCCTCGCCATGATCGACATCGACCACTTCAAGAAGTACAACGACCACTACGGTCACCAGGGCGGCGACGCGTGTCTGCGACTGGTCGCCCGGGCGATCGCCGGCAGCGTCCGGATCACCGACCTGGTGGCCCGCTACGGCGGCGAGGAGTTCGCCATCGTGATGCCCGCCGCCGACGCCGAGGGCGCCGCGAAGGTCGCCGAACGCGCCCGCCACGCCGTCGCCGACCTGCGCGAGCCGCACGCCCGGTCGGAGACCGGCATCGTCACGATCAGCGTCGGCGCCACCTCGATCTCCCCCGCCGCCGGATCATCGGCCGAGGATTTGATCAAACTCGCCGACGAGGCCCTCTACGAGGCGAAGCGCACCGGCCGTAACCGGGTCGCCGTGGGCTGATCAGGACCGGTCGGCGGTGGCCGCGCTCCAACTGGCGAGCAGGTCCAGCTTCTCCCGGTCGGCGGTGCCGGGTTCGGCGCTGTAGGCGTTGATCCGCAGCCCCTGACCGTCGGTGAGCTCCATCGACTCGTACACCAGACTCAGCTCACCCACCACCGGGTGACGCAGACGCTTGACCCCGGAGCGGTGCAGGCGAACATTGTGGGCCGCCCACCAGGTCCGGAAATGGTCACTGCGGGTGGTGAGCTCGCCGATCAGATCGGTCAGATTCCGATCGTACGGATCCCGCCCCGCCTCACCGCGCAACAGTGCGACCACGTCCTCGGCCAACTGCTCCCAGTCACGGTAGAAGTCCCGCGCGCCCGGATCGAGGAAGACGAACCGGGCCAGGTTCGGGTCACCACCCGCACTCTCGAACACCGGCGCGAACACCGCACGCCCCAGCGCATTGCTCGCCAGCACGTCCAGCCGCCCGTTGCGCACGTAGGCCGGCGCCCCGGTCATCGCGTCCAGGATGTGCCGCACCCCGCCCCTGATCTGCGGCACGGCACGGCGCCGGGCGGCCTGCGCGCCCCGGCCCGGCCCACTGTTCGCCTGTCGGGCCAGATCGAACAGGTGCTCCCGTTCCGCGTCGTCCAGGCGCAGCGCGCGCCCCAGGGAGACGAGGACGCTCTCCGAGACCCCGGCCAGGTTGCCGCGTTCGAGCCGCGTGTAGTAGTCGACGCTGACCCCGGCGAGCATCGCGGCCTCCTCCCGCCGCAGCCCCGGCACCCGCCGATTGCCACCGTACGCGGGCAGCCCCGCCTGATCCGGCGTGATCCGGTTCCGCCGCGTGGTGAGAAAGTCCCGGACTTCACTGCGAAGGTCCATACCCCGACGGTACGGCCGTGGAGGCGTACCTGAGAGGTACTGCCGTTACCCGGACCGCCCGTGACTCCCACCCCGGCGGGTTCCGCGGTTCCCTTGAACACCGCCCCCGTCGCCCGCGGCCCGCTCCTCCGGCACCGGCCGCATCCAGGCCGCCGACATCACCCGCAACGTCACCTCCCCCGCCGCGCAGCCAGCTATCGACAGGCCTACCACCGCAGGTACGACCGCCACGGCCCAGCCATCGTCGGCTCAGTCGCCGGCCCTCAGGCCCCGGCAGCTACGCTCCACCCGCTCCCGACCACATGACCTCACGCACGCATCGTGCCCCCGATGATCACCGTCCCAAGACACCAGGGATCACCGGAAATCCCCGCGCACCGCAGCCGGACTTCCCAGGTAGGCCTGCCGCTCGCTTGACGGGAGCTCACATCCAAGGCGACACCACGTTCTCCATCAACCCGGCGTGACGCTCACGCAAAGCGTCCGCCCGGCTGGCGCCAACGGGTCCCTCGGGCATCCGCACACACCTCAGCCCCAGCCCGACCCCGTCAGCTGGCCGCCCAGGGTATCTCCACGAACCCCAGACACTCCCGAACACCAGCCAAAGCTCGGGAGGCACCCCGTAACCAGCCCGGTTACGCCACTACCGTCACGCCCCCTCTCATGCTTGATGAGAGGGCGCCGGGCAGGTGGAAAAAATACGCTGACCAAGTCCTGTGACAGACGTTGTTCACCTTTTCTATAATGGAGTTCCGAGCGAAAAGGCGATCATGTGAGCGACCTGCTGCAGCAACTACCCACGCTGGCGGGCGTGGCCATCGGTGCGCTGACTTCATACTTCACCGCATTTGCTAATGAACGCACGAAGTGGCGCCGAGAACAGCTCTTACGTCGCACCGAGAAGCTGTCTTTGACCTATGCTGAATATGGTCGCGCAGTCAAAGAGATGTACCAAAGAGCAATGCATCTAGGCCAATGCTGTGGCCTACCTGCGTTCGGTCCTAAAATCACGGTCGAGCAGGCAAAGAAGGAGCTTTCAGACGCCAACCATGTTCGAGCCGTGCGATGGGAGGACGTCCTTCTCCTTGGCTCTGATGAGAGTGTTGCCGCTGCGCGACGCTGGCACGAGTCTATCTGGGAAATGGAGCGTATCGCGGCTGCGGAGGAGCCTGACCAACAGGCCTGGACGGCAGCGCAACGCGAGTCGAACGATGCGCGCTCAGATTTTTACGCGAACGCACGAAAGGATCTTGGTGTCTCTGGCAACGAGGTCCTGGGGCGACGATGATCACCATCACCCCCCATAGCGTGATCTTGCGCGCGGCTCCAGCCTGAGTTGATTCTCACGCCGCCGTCCGCACCTTGCTGTCGCCATTCGGATCCGATACCGAGTTCGTGCCTCATCGCAGACTGATCAGTTGATGAAGCCGCCGTTTACGGTGCTCGACAGCGGGGTGTTCGAGTGGGCGGCGCAGTGGTGGTCCGAGCCAGCGGCAGAGTTGCCGTAGCCCGAGCAGGATCGCGCCGTCATGAATGGCACTCTCATAGCCAGGGGGCAGGGGCCGAATGCTCTGGTAGCCGTTCAGTAGAGCGGGTAACAGGGCGGCTGGGCCGGCATCCTGGTCGCAAAGGAGGAAGTGACTGAGGTCGAACCAGGGGTCGGCGCCTCGGATCTCTCCGAAGTCGATCAGGCCGGTGTAGTGGCCGTCGGCGCAGAATATCTGTGTGAGGTCGAAGTCGCCGTGCGAGAGCTTCGCCGCGGTCGGTGGGCTGGAGCGTTCGTGCTCGACGAGGTCTTCCACGGTGCGGATTGCGGTCCGGTCGAACAGGGACGCCAGCGGTCCAGGCCAGGGCTGCGGAAAATACGCGGTCAGGAAATCTTCGTAACACGGGTATTCGGCGGGTAAGGGCCACCGAGGGTTCTGCCTGCGGATGAAGCCGAATCCGTCGACCGGGATCTGGTTGATGACGGCGAGATCGGCGCCTGCTTGCTCGACGACCGAGGCCGCGAGCGCCTGGTCGGAGAGTTGCGTTACCGGGGCACCGCGGATCTCGGTGGTGACCATCGCCGAGCGTCCGATGTCGCTGTTGAAGGGGTCCACGTGTATGACGTCCGCGACTTTGACACCGAGCGCTCGAAGGCGCCGGTGCAATCCAGCTTCGGCTTCGAGGTTCTCATCGGCCTCCTCGGCGATCCGCAGATAGAAGACCTCTGAACCCCGCTGGATCCGGTAGACCTGCGTAGAAACACCCTCCGGCGTCCGCCGGTAGGTCACCGGCATCGAGGAACCGAAGATCCTGTGCAGGAGCGCACGGGCAGCGACGCCGTCGATGTCCGTCTTCCTGGACAACCGCCATCCCCGATCGCCTCAGCAACACCAGCAAACCACCGATATTACGAGCCACCAGCCGCAGGGTCATTGCATTCTGGGGTGACTGCTGGTCACGGCGGTGATGAGGTCGTGAGATCGGCGGTCGGCGCGTCGGTTGGCACGAGCGATGTTGGTGTCGCCGTTGATGCGGTGCCAGCCGATCGCGGTGTTACGCAGGGTGGCCATGACGGCGGGTCCGGTGCCGGTCCGGGCTTGGTACAGATCTTCACGGAACGTGACATCCCGGATGAAGTGGGCGTGTCGGAGCCGGGGGTTGTCACGGTCAGTGCGCAGATCAGAGATGATGTCATCGGCGGGTGGAGTTCCTCGGTGGTTGTGCAGCGTGAAGAACTCCATGATCACCTTGAGGGCTTCACCCGCTTCCACTGCCTCCACAGAGGCCGATCACCCTACGAAATACCTGCTCAGCGAATCACGGGCCGAGAACGCAACAGCCCTGCGAACCCCTCGCGCGACTCCGACTGATCACGAACACGCTCATCTGCCGCGACCCGCTCGCCGCGGAACGTGATGGTCAGTTCGTCGGCTCAGGTCGCGGACTTGCCGCTGACCGCGCGATGCTGCTGGCGGAGGCCGCCGGTCAGGCGGGCCGGCTTCTGGCCGTGCCGATCAGCGTATGTCGAAGCGGAGCTACCTCCGGCATCATGGCCGGGTGACCGGACAAGATCTCCAGTTCTACTCCGATGGGCCTGACGCCCTGACCTGGCTTCAGGGGTGGTACGTCACCCAGTGCGATGGAGAGTGGGAACACGAGTACGGCGTGTCGATCGAGACGCTCGATAATCCTGGCTGGTTTCTGAAAGTCGACCTGGAGGCAACCGCATTGGACGACCTGACGTTTCCCAAGCACGAAGTCCACCGGAGCAAGCACGACTGGCTCGTTGCCCGCGTAGTCGACAAGCACTTCGAGGTTGCATGCGGACCGCTCAATCTCAGTGAAGCCATCCATCAGTTCCGGCTCTGGATTGCCGGTGGAGATTGAGGTAGCGCCTGATGAGCGCACCGATCCAACGCCCTCTCATGCCGCAGTCCGCGCGGAGGCCGGCCTCCGCTGCCGCCACCGACTGTCGACGGCAACGGACCGATGCCTCTCGTGCCCGAAGAGCGGTCACGTGTCGATTTCGCTGCGACACTTTTTGGCATGGAGCGGTTTGAGGTGAGCGCGGACGCGCAACTTGATGACGATAACGTGATGCTCACGCTGAGCGGATCCTCATGGCTACTGAATGTGAATGCGAGCCCGGAGGATTGGGCTAGGGATCTCGCCCGCGTTGCAAGCGCCGACCATGCGCGACGCCTGGATGTAAGCCTCGGGACATCGGCGAGACGCCCGGTGTGGTGGAGCATGGGCGATAGCCAGCTCACCTTGTGCGTGGGCCATGATCCGGAAAGTTATGACTTTGTCGTGGTTCTACCTGCTCACCTCCTGCGGGAGATTCAGGCACAAATAGAAGCCATCGATCCCGACGACTGGGGTTAACCCAGCGCAACGCACTCTCGTGCCGCGAACCGGTAGCCACGGAGCCCTCCCTGTCACGCTGATGTGAGACAGCCCGTCTACCAGGGGATACTCTTCCTGGACGGCCCTGAGGAGAGCACATCAGCATGACGTCGAAGCC
>NZ_JBFAYF010000053.1:0-67779 GCF_040681165.1 Actinoplanes sp. NPDC051851
GGCTTCGACGTCATGCTGATGTGCTCTCCTCAGGGCCGTCCAGGAAGAGTATCCCCTGGTAGACGGGCTGTCTCACATCAGCGTGACAGGGAGGGTGAGCGAGTCACGGAGCCTGTTCTGATCTCCTTCCCTCAGCAACGTGTGCATCTTGCCGGCGTCCCCGGCGCCGAACCGCGCGAGGTGGGGCTCGAAGAGCTTCTGGACGGTCTTCAGCTTCTCGGTCTCCGGCAGCGGAGTCTGCAGGACGGCCTGGTGCAGGTAGCCGTAGGCGTCCGTGCCCTGCGCGCCCACCTGTTGCATGAACCGCACGGCGTCGGTGGGGTTCTGGTGCGCCCTGGCGAGGGTCTGCCGCATGATCAGGGACTGCCGGTCGTCGTTGAAGAACCGGATCGCCTTGTCCAGAGGGCTCGCGTTCGCCGGGTGGGCGCCGACGGCCCGCGACGCCGCGATGTCGTGTCCGGACTGATTCCCGTGGTCCTTGTCGAGCTGGCGGAGGACGTCGTTCTCCCGCTCGAGGTATCCCCGCAACATCGCGGGGTCGTAGAGCTGGGCCTGGGGCGCCTGTCGGCTGTTCTCGGGCACGTTTCCTCCATCGCCGGATATCCGTACGAGATCGTGTCTCGTCTGCGCGGTTTTCGACGATTGCGCTCCATCTTCGGTTCAAAAAGGTCAATTACGCCACACTTGCCGGAACCGGCCGGGGCGGGTGCCCGGCCGGCTCGGAGAGGTGCGGATCAGCTCGAGAGGGAGGGGGTGTAGAGGAGCTTGTTCGGCGAGCCGGTGCCGGCGCTGGTCACCACGCCGCTGGTGGCGGCGGCGACGATCGCGGCGTTGACGGTGGCGACCGAGGCGCCCGAGTGCGCGGCCAGGTAGAGCGCGGCCGCCCCGGCGACGTGCGGCGAGGCGAACGAGGTGCCGCTGCCGGTGTACGTGGCGGTGGTGCTGGTCCGCCAGGCCGAGGTGATCGAGACGCCGGGGGCGAAGAGGTCCAGCACCGAGCCGTAGTTGGACCAGGAGGCCTTGGCGTCGGTGCTGCTGGTGGCGCCGACGGTCAGGGCCGCGGCGACCCGGGCCGGGGAGGTGGTGCTGGCGTCCACGCCGGAGTTGCCGGCCGCGATCGCGTACGGGATGCCCGCGGCGATCGACCGGGTGACCGCGGCGTCCAGGGTGCTGCTGGTGCTGCCGCCGAGGCTCAGGTTCGCCACCGACTTACCGGCGACGGCGTTCGCCGTGACCCAGTCGATGCCGGAGATCACGCCGGAGGTGGTGCCCGAACCGCTGCTGTCCAGCACCCGGACGCCGACCACGTTCGCGCTCTTCGCCACGCCGTACGTGCTGCCGACCGCGACCGCCGCGACGAAGGTGCCGTGGCCGTTGCCGTCCTGCGCGGTGCTGTCGCCCTCGACGAAGTCGTAGCCGTAGCCGGCCCGCCCGCCGAAGTCGGTGTGCGTGGTGAGGATGCCGGTGTCGATCACGTAGACCGTGGTGCCGCTGCTCGGCCCGTACGTGTAGGTGCCGCTCAGCGGGAGGGCGGTCTGGTCGATCCGGTCCAGGCCCCACGGCGCGGAGGACTGGGTGTCGGTGATGTGGACGGTCTGGTCGGCCTCGACCGAGGCGATCGCCGGGTTCGCGGCGAGCCGGGCCGCCTGCCGGGCGGAGAGCGTGGCCGAGAAGCCCTCGACGGCGTGGCCGAAGACGTGCGAGACGGAGCCGCCGTAGAGGCCGGCGAGCCGGTTCGCGGTGGCCTGGTCGACCTGCTTGCCGTCCTTGAGGGTGACGACGTAGCTGCCGGCGACCGCGGTCGGGCTCTCCGCGTGCTGGACGGTGCCGATGTTCTCGGCGGCGAACGCCGGTCCGGTGGCGACGACGGCGAGGGCGACGCCGGCGAGGACCGCGGTGGCGCGGGCGGGGGTGAGGGATCGCATCTGGCTCCTCCGAGCTTCCCGGCGTCGGTGCCGCCGGTCTGGGGGCTGCGCCGTGTGGCGCGTGAAAGCCAGGCTAGGGAGCGAATTTTGATAGACGATCAACTATCCGTTAGGGAGTTGACAGCATTCTGATGCGGGGATGCAAACGACAATGGTCGATATTCAAGCGTCCCGGGCGGTGCCGGGCGCCGGAGTGGATAGCATGGTCACGACACGTCCTGGCAGGTGAGGAGACCTCAGGTGAATACCGCGATCGTCCACATCGACTGCGCCACCGACTCGATCCCCGAGGTCGCCGAGGCGCTCGCCGCGCTGGACGGGGTCAGCGAGGTCTACTCCGTCGCCGGCGGCGTCGACCTGGTCGCCATCGTCCGGGTGCCGCGGTTCGACGACATCGCCGAGGTGATCGCGGGCCGGATCTCCAAGACGCCGGGCGTGATCAACACCGAGTCGTACGTGGCGTTCCGGGCGTACTCGAAGCACGACCTGGAGGACGCCTTCGCGATCGGGCTGCCGGACGCCGACTGAGACGTCAAAGGTCGCTTAAAGACCGGGAACGGTCAGCCCACCGGGCGCCCGGATCACGCCGGTGAGCGACTCGCCGGCCGCCACCTCGGCGCCCGGCCAGATCACGCAGCGGTCGATCGTGCCGGCCACCCGGGCGCCCGCGCCGATCACCGAGCTCGTGGCCGCGCCGGTGACCTCGGCGGAGGGGTCGGCGAGGCCGTCGCCCGCGGCGTCCAGGTTGGCGGCGAGGTAGAGCGCGGGCGTGCCGGTGTCGGCGTAGTGGCCCTGGTACCGGATCAGCTCCAGGGAGCCCTCGGCCTCCGCCGGGCGCCAGACCGTGCGTACCAGATCGGAGGGTTCGTCGGTCAGGGTCTGGACATGGCGCCAGGGGAGCAGCGAGAACCCCGCGAAGCGGTCGCCGCTGAAGCCGCCGGTGGTGCCCGGCAGGCAGGGGAGCGTGAGCAGGCGGACCGTCTCGCCGTCCCAGCCGTCCAGCATTGCCGTGATGTCCGCGCCGGGTTCCCGGAGCGGATCCACCAGGTACGCGTCCGCGTTGCCGACCAGCACCCCGCGGCCGTCGATCCACTTCCGGAGCCGGCCCACCCCGCCCGAGGTGCCGAGCGGCCCGTCGGGCTCGACCGAGAGATGCGCGCGCCCGGCGGTGTGCGCGACCACCTGACCGGCGAGGTAGGCGGCGTTCACGGCCACCGCGTCCGGGCCGACGAGACCGAGACCGGTCAGCCGGTGCAGCGCGTGATCGAGCAGCGGCAGGTTGCCGACCGGGCAGAGCGCCTTCGGCACGGTCGCGGTCAGCGGGCGCAGGCGCTGCCCCTCACCGGCCGCCAGGACCAGGCCGCAGACGTCGGCCGTCATTGATCGTTCTCGGCAGGGCGCGAGGCGGGACGCGAGGCCGGGTACGAGGCCGGGCCGGGCGCGGCGCTGGCGGACGGGACCGACGGGGGCAGCTCACCGGCGAGCGGGCCGATGCCGTAGATGCCCAGCAGACGGGCGGTCGGCCAGGTCAGCTGCGGCAGGTCGTCGATCGGGAACCAGCGGGCCTCGAGCACCTCGCCGCCGTCCACCACGAGCGGGGTGCTGGACGCGGGCACCCAGCCGAACCAGACCGTGTCGACGACCCCGCCGTTCGGGTGGACGATCGCGTTCGGGTTGCCGGGGCGCAGGTCACCCGGCTCGATCCGGACGCCGGCCTCCTCGAAGAGCTCGCGGGCCGCGCCGACCGCGGGCAGCTCGGCCTTCTTGAGCAGGCCGGCCGGCAGGCCCCAGGCGCGTCCCGGCGGCTGGCGCAGCAGCAGGAGACCGCCGGGCTCCGGCGCCTCCGCGTCGCGGATCACGGTGACCGCGCCGACCAGGTACTTCGGCGAGACGGCGCGGGCGATGTGCCGGCGCAACGGCAGCGGCAGGCCGTAGAAGATCTGGTAGGCGAGGCCGCGGAGCTGCTGCCGGGGAACGTTCATCCGGGTAAGGCTAGCCGGACTCGGTGAGAGTCTCAGTCCGGGTGGTCGACCAGCGCGATGAGCTGCTCGACCACCACATCGGGCTCGACGTTGCGTTCGCAGACCGCGACCAGCAGGGTCTCCAGGTCGGGATAGCCCAGCTCCTCGGCGAGGCGGCGGAGCGGGACCTCGCTGGCGAGGCCGCGGTCGTGCTTGCGGAGGGTGAGGCCGATGGTGGCCCGGCCCAGGCGGACCTTGTCGGCGATGCTGATCCCGTTCGGCTCGTTCGACTCGTCGAAGTACCGGTTGATCTGCATCTGTGCCTGGCTGGACTTGACGAAGCCGAGCCACTCCCGGCGGGGGCCGCGCGGCGCGTTCGGCTCGGCCTCGACGTGCCCGTCGTTCTCCGAGAAGATCTCGACGACGTCACCGTCGCGCAACTGCGAGCTGAGTGGGGCGAGACGCCCGTTGATGGTCGCGGCGAGACACTGGTCGCCCTTGTCCGGGCCCAGTTCGTACGCCAGGTCGACCGGGGTGGACTGGCCGGGCAACTCGTACGCGTTGCCGTGCGCGAAGACCGTGATCTGACCCTCGGCCAGGTCGCAGCGGAGCGAGTCGAGGAACTGGGCCGCGTCGGTGGTGTCCTGCTGCCAGTCCAGTACGCGTTTCAGCCAGGTCAGCTGGTCGGCGCCGGGTGGCTCGTCGGACACCTTGGGATATCGGTAGCTGGTGGCCACGCCGTATTCGGAGTAGCGGTGCATCGTGGTGGTGCGGATCAGCACCTCGACCAGACGGCCCTCGGGACCCACCACGGTGGTGTGCAGCGAGCGGTACAGGTTGTTCTTCGGCGAGGCGATGAAGTCCTTGAACCGGCCGGCCACCGGTCGCCATCGCCCGTGGATCGCGCCGAGCGCGGCGTAACAGTCGGTGTCCGGGCCGTCCACCACGACCGCGATCCGGGGGAGGTCGAGCGGCACGGTGTGGCCGCCGGCGACGGTGTCCTTCCAGATCGAGTAGTAGTGGCGGGGGCGGGGTGTCACCTCGGCGTCCACCCGGCCGCGGCGCAGGGCGGTCCGGGCCTTGGCGGAGACGTCGGCCAGATACTCGTTCCAGCCGGGACGGTTCTTCACGTGCTCGTCGATCCGCGCGTAGGAATCCGGCTCGAGGTGGTAGAGCACCACGTCGTCCAGATCGCGCTTGAGGGCCTGGATGCCGAGCCGGTCGCAGAGCGGGACCAGCACGTCCAGCGTGGCGTTGGCGATCCGGGCCCGGGAGGCGGGGGAGCGGGCGTCCAGCGTGCGCATGTTGTGCAGCCGGTCGGCCAGCTTGATCACCAGCACCCGGACGTCCTTGCCGGCCGCGACGATCATCTTGCGGATCGTCTCGCCCTCGGCGGCCTTGCCGTAGAACGCCTTGTCGAACTTGGTCACGCCGTCGACCAGGTGGGTCACCTCGGGCCCGAAGTCGCCGTGCAGCGCCTCCAGGGTGTAGCTGGTGTCCTCGACCGTGTCGTGCAGCAGCGAGGCGACCAGGGTGGTGGTGTCCATCCCGAGCTCGGCGCAGATCTGCGCGACGGCGAGCGGATGAGTGATGTACGGATCTCCGGACTTGCGGAACTGCCCGCGGTGCATGCTCTCGGCGATCGCGTAGCTGCGGCGCAGGACCGCGACGTCGGCCGAGGGATGGATGGTCCGGTGCGTCCGGGCCAGAGTGGCCACCGGATCGTCGTCGTTGCCCTGGAAGCTCAGCAGCGACCGCAGTCGGCGAGAGAAGGAGGACGGTGCGGCCGGCAGGGCACGACCGATAGCGGCGCCGTGGCCGGCGTCGACGTCCACCCGGACACCTCCTCACCGATCGTCCACGCGTTGCTTCGAGCGTGGCACGGCCTCCAGCGTGGCATGCGTGGACCGTTTTCAGAAAGCCTGTGGCAAGTGAATCACCACAACGGTCCCGCGTGCCTTACAGCCTAAGCGAGCGAGCGTCATCCGAACGGTCAGTTACCGATAGGCGAACGGTCGAGTCTTGTGTCGAAGCGGCGGTCTCGGCCCTGGTGAGGAGGCTGGAGAAACGCGCGGCGCCACGAACCGGTGACACCCAGTCGCCGGCGGTTTCCACCAGGCGGGTGTCCGAACGCTCCAGCCACGCGAGGATCCGCTCGGTCTCCTCGGCGGTCGCGGCCGGAACCGGGCCCGGTCCGGGAAGGACCGTCTCGGCGGTGAGCCTCGCCGCGTCCAGGGTCGGCCGGGGGTGCGCGCGGGGCGGCGAGGTGGCCGCGGCGGCCAGCCGTCCGTGCCGGACCACCGCGATCTCCCAGCCGCCCCGGTCGTCCCGGCGGGCCGCGACGATCTCCGGGAGGCGGGTCAGGGCGTCCAGCCGCTGCATCCGGATCAGCGCGCGCAGCAGGGCGATCAGGCGGGACCGGACGGTCGCGGCCTCCTCGTACCGCTGCCGGCCGCTGAGCGCCTCGATCCGGGCCAGGATCGCGGTGATCACCGGGCCGGGGTCGCCCGACGTCGCCTCCCGGAACGGGAGGGCGGCGCGCAGGTCGTACGCCTCCGGGGAGATCTCGTGCTCGCAGGGCGCCGGGCAGCGGCCCAGCTCGGCCAGCGCGCAGGCCGGCGTCCTGGTGCGTACCGAGAGCTTGTGGGTGCACTGTCGCAGGGGCACCGCGTCGTAGACACCGGCGGCGGCGAGCTCGGCCGTCCGCCGGGAGGAGAACGGGCCCAGGTAGGTCGCTCCGTCCTCGGTGAGCCGGCGGACCACCGACAGCCTCGGGTACGCCTCCGCGGTCAGTTTCAGCCAGACCACCCGCTCCGGATACTTCGACCGGCGGTTGTAGGGCGGCGCGTGGCTCGCGATCAGCCGGAGCTCGCGGACCTCGGCCTCCAGCGGGTGGGCGCACTCCACCGCCTCGACCCGGACCGCGGCGGTGAGCATCTCGGAGATCCGGGCCCGCTTCTCCCCGGCGGTGAAGTAGCTGCGGACCCGGGTCGCGACGTCCTTGGAGGTGCCGACGTAGAGCGGCCGGTCGTCGGCGGCCCGGAAGATGTAGACACCCGGCACGTGCGGCAGGCCGTCGGCGAGGTGGCGCTGCCGCCGCTGGGCCGGGGTGACCGCCTTGGCGAACTCGATCGCGTCGCCCAGGGTGTGGATCTTGAAGCTGCCCAGCCGCTCGATCAGCCCGTGCAGCACGTCGACGGTGGCCCGGGCGTCGTCCAGCGCCCGGTGGTTGGGGGAGACCTCGGCGTGGAAGAACTGGGCCAGCGTGCCCAGCTTCCGGTTCGGCACCTCGTCGCGGGTGAGCGCCCGGCGGGCCAGCGCCGCGGTGTCCAGCACCCGCGGCGCCGGCCACGGGTAGCCGTGCCGGGCGCAGGCGGCCTTGAGGAAGCCCACGTCGTACGGCGCGTTGTGGGCGACCAGGACCGCGCCGCGCAGGAACTCCAGCAGGCTGGGCAGCACCGTCTCGATCGGCGGGGCCGGGCGCAGCATCGCCTCGGTGATGCCGGTCAGCACGGTGATGAACGGCGGCAGCGGCTCACCCGGGTTGACCAGGGTGCCGAACTCACCCAGCCGGGCGCCGCCGCGCACCTTGACCGCCCCGATCTCGGTGATCCCGCCGCCGTCCGGCGCCCCGCCGGTGGTCTCCAGGTCCAGCACCACGAAGGTGGTGTCGGCCAGGGACAGCGCCGCCGGATCCACCGAGCCGTCGGCGGTCAGCAGCGTGTCCAGAGTGCCCTGCACGTACGCCGGTTCTGCCACGGCGGGCAACATTAGAGCCGGGGTACGACAGAAACCGAACGCGAACGCAAAAGATCACTTGCCTCGACAAGCGTTTTGGCTAGCCAGAGTGTGAGAATGGGTGGATGTCCGCGCCGCTGAGCCCCGATGACCGCCCCGCTGAGGAGGCGGCCCTCGAGGATGCGGATTTCGCCCCCGAGCCCGTCCTCCCGGAGACCGTCCGTCAGCGGATCATGCAGTTGGCCGCCGCCGCCCTGCCCGGCCTCCCCGGCGACGAGGTCCCGGTCGCGCTGCGCCGGGTGGCCCGGTTCGCGCCCAACCGCCGGGCCCGGCTGGGTGGCCGGGAGATCGCCGCCCAGCTCGCCGCGGACCCGCTCTTCCGGCAGCGGATCGGCAGCCGCGCGGTCTCCGACGCCGGCGACCTGGGCAGCGCGGTGACCAGCGGGGTCGCCCCGGCCGCCGCCGATCCGGTCGAGGTGGCCGCGCTGGCCTACCTGGCCCGCCCGGACGGCTGGCGCGACCTGATCGACGCGGCCGGCGACGCGGTCCGGGCCGAGGCCGACAGCGCGGCGATAGCCGGCCAGATCCGGGCCGCCGAACAGCGCGCCACCCGGGCCGAGCACGATCGGGCGGTCGCCCGGGTGGAGGCCGACAAACTCCGCGACGAGCTGGCCCGGGTCCGCGAGGAACTGGGCCAGCTGCGTGAGGAGGCGCGGACCACCGCCAAGGCCCTGCGCGACGCGCTCGCCGCCCAGAAGCGCGCCACCGACCTGGTCAAGACCGAGCAGGGCCGGGCCAGCGGCAAGGCCCAGGAGCACGAGGCCGAGCTGCGCCGGCTGCGCAGCCGGCTCGCCGACGCCGAGGCCTCGGCGGCCACCGGCAAACAGGCGGCCAAGGACGCCCGCGCGGTCGACGACGCCCGGCTCTGGCTGCTGCTCGAGACGATAGGGCAGGCCGCCTCCGGGCTCCGCCGCGAGCTGGCCCTGGACCCGAGCGAGAAACTGCCCGCCGACTTCGTGGCGGACAGCGCCGCCGAGCGGCCCGGCGCACCCGAGCGCTCCCGGGCCCGCGCCCAGGACACCGACGACCCGGGCCGCCTCGACCAGCTGCTCGCGCTGCCCCGCGCCCACCTGATCGTGGACGGGTACAACGTGACCAAGCGCGGCTTCAACGACATGTCCCTGGAGCAGCAGCGCAAACGGCTGATCACCGGGCTCGGCGGGATCGCCGCGCAGACCGGCGACGAGGTCACCGTGGTCTTCGACGGCGCCGAGCGGGTGCACGGCCTGCCGCCCGCGCCGCGCGGCGTCCGGGTGCTCTTCTCGAAGAAGGGCACCACCGCCGACGAACTGGTCCGGCAGCTGGTCCGGGCCGAGCCGCCCGGCCGCCCGGTGGTCGTGGTCTCCTCGGACCGCGAGGTCGCCGACGGGGTCCGGCGGCACGGGGCGTACCCGATGGGCGCCGACTCGCTGCTGCGGCGGCTCTCCCGTTCCTGACCCTAGGATCTCTCCGCATGACCCCCCGGATCTGGGCCGTGGTGGCCTTCGGCGTCCTGCTCGTCGCGTTCGCCGTCGTCGCCGCGGTGACCGTGCCCTGGCACCGCGCGCCCGCGCCGCGTGCCGACCAGGTCGCCGCGCTGGACGACTTCCCGCAGGACCGGCTGGCCCGGTCCCGGCAGTTCCGGGCCGAGCTGCGCCCCAGCGGCTACGCCAGCCTGGCGCTCGGCGCGCTGGTCGCCCTGGCGATCGGTCTCACCCCGATCGGTGCCCGGCTGGTCGAGCTGGCCGGCCGCCCGTTCGGCGGCCACTGGCTGGCCCGGGCGGTGCTCGGCGGTCTGCTCGTGGTGCTGATCGGCGAGGTGCTCACCCTGCCGTTCGCCGCGTGGCGGCACACCATCGTGGTCCGGTACGGCATATCCACCCAGTCCTGGTCCGCCTGGTCCGCCGACCTGCTGAAGTCGTACGCCGTCGGCGCGGTCCTCGGCGGCCTCGCGCTGGCCGGCTTCTACACCGTCACCCACCTCGCCCCGCGCTGGTGGTGGGCGTTCGGATCGGCCGGGGCGGCGGCGCTGGTCGTGCTGCTCTCCTTCGTCCTCCCGGTGGTGGTCGAGCCGATCTTCAACCGGTTCACCCCGATGCCCGACGGTGAGCTGCGCACCGAGCTGATGAGCCTGGCCGCACGGGACGGCGTACCGGTGAAGGACGTACTGGTCGCGGACGCGTCCCGGCGTACCCGGGCGGTCAACGCGTACGTCTCCGGCCTCGGTCCGACCCGGCGGATCGTCGTCTACGACACCCTGCTCACCGAGGCGACCCCGGATGAGGTGGTCTCGGTGACCGCGCACGAGCTCGGCCACGCCAAGGACGGCGACGTGCTCACCGGCACCCTGCTCGGCGCGCTCGGCACGGCCCTCGCGGTGATCGCGGTCTACCTGCTCGGCTCCTGGTCCGGGCTGCTCCGGCTGGCCGGGGTGGACGGGATCGGCGAGCCCCGCGCGATCGGCCTGCTGCTCGCCCTCGCCACCCTGGCCGGACTGCTCGCCGGGCCGGGCCAGGCCTTCGTCTCCCGGCGGATCGAGGCCCGGGCCGACGTGCACGCGCTCGACCTGACCGGCGACCCGGCCGTCTTCGAGGCGATGCAGCGCCGCCTCGGCACCGTCAACCTCTCCGACCCCGACCCGCCGAACTGGGAGCACCTGATGTTCGCCTCGCACCCGTCCACCGTGCAGCGGATCGCCGCGGCCCGCGCGTACGCCCGGGGAGAGCGCTGATGGGGCGCACCCTGCTGGTCACCAACGACTTCCCGCCCCGGCCCGGCGGCATCCAGCAGTTCGTGCACAACCTCGCGGTACTCCAGCCCGCCGACTCGATCGTGGTCTACTCCTCGACCTGGCGGGGTGCGGCCGCGTTCGACGCCGAGCAGCCCTTCGCGGTGGTCCGGGAGAGCACCGGCATCCTGCTGCCCACCCCGGCGGTCGCCCGGCGCGCCACCGAGCTGGCCCGGTCGTACGGGTGCGACAGGGTGCTGTTCGGGGCCGCCGCGCCGCTCGGGCTGCTCGCCCACGGGCTGCGCCGGAGCGCCGGGATCGAGCGCGCGGTCGGGATCACCCACGGGCACGAGATCGGCTGGGCGGCGCTGCCCGGCGCCCGCGGCCTGCTGCGCCGGATCGCCCGGGGCAACGACGTGATCACCTACCTGGGGGAGTACCAGCGCACCCGGCTGGACCGGGCGCTGCACGGGCTCACCACGCTGAGCCGGCTCGCCCCCGGCGTCGACGTCGACACGTTCCACCCCGGCGTGGACGGCTCCGAGGTCCGCAAGCGGTACGGGCTGGCCGGGCGCCCGGTGGTCGTCTGCGTCTCCCGGCTGGTGCCGCGCAAGGGCCAGGACATGCTGATCCGGGCACTTCCGGAGATCCGGCGCCGCGTGCCGGACGCCGCGTTGTTGCTGGTCAGCGGGGGACCGTACCGCAAGAATCTGGAGAGGCTGACGCGGGAGAACGGCCTGGAGTCCGACGTGGTCTTCACCGGCTCGGTGCCCTGGACCGAGCTGCCGGCGCACTACGCGGCCGGCGACGTCTACGCGATGCCGTGCCGGACCCGGGCCGCCGGCCTGGACGTCGAGGGACTCGGCATCGTCTACCTGGAGGCCTCGGCGACCGGGCTGCCGGTGGTCGGCGGCGACTCGGGCGGTGCGCCGGACGCGGTCCGCGAGGGCGAGACCGGCTACGTGGTCGGCGGCGGCGACGTGCCGGCCATCGCCGACCGGATCGCCGGGCTGCTCGCCGACCCGGAACGGGCCCGCGCGATGGGGGCCGCCGGACGCGCCTGGGTGGAGGCGGAGTGGCGCTGGGAGAAGCAGGCCGCCCGGCTCACCGCTCTCCTCACGGGTGAGTGACTCTGGCATTCACGCGATGCACGGCGTAGGAACGGAGCAGGGACCCCCTCGATAGGAGGCCGCCGATGCCCGACGACGCCGAGACCGGGACCGACGATGCCGAGCTGGCGGTTCCCTACTGGCTGACCAGGACCAAGGAGGCCGCCGACACCGGCTTCCTGCGGATGCTCCGGCGGCTGCCGAGCCTGCTCCGGGAGGCCTGGCTGCTCGCCTGGCGGGCCGGTCCCGGCACCAGCCTGGCCGTCCTGATCCTGCAGGTCGCCGCGGGCATCGCCGGCGCGCTGGGGCTGGTCAGCGTGGTCGGCGTCTTCGACGGGCTGCTGCAGGCCGGCCCCACCCCGGAGCGGGTCCGCGCCGCGGTGCCCTCGCTGGTGCTGCTGGTGGTGGCGACGGCCGTCCGCGGGCTGCTCGCCTCGGCCGCGGCCGCCGCGCACGGCCGTCTCTCGCCGGTGGTCTACGAGGCCGCCGAGAACCGCCTGCTCGACCTCACCACCCGGGTGGGCCTGGCCACCTTCGACGACCCGGACTGGCGCGACTCGATGGAGCGGGCCCGGGACCGGGGCATCCACGCCGCCCAGCAGCTCGTCGACCTCGGTATCGACGTGCTGACCAGCCTGATCGGGCTGGCCGTGGCGGCCGGGGTGCTCACCGTGCTGCACCCGGCGCTGCTGCCGTTGCTGGTCCTGGCCGTCCTGCCGACCGCCTGGGCGGCGGTGTACGCGGCCCGCCTCAGTTACCGCAGCAGGCTGCGGCTCATCGCCGTCTGGCGACGGCACGGCATGTTCTCCCACCTCCTGGCGGCGCGGGAGCCGGCCGGTGAGTTGCGTGCTTTCACGGTACGGCGATTCCTGCTGGCCGAGGCCGCACGGCTGCTCCGCGTCTCCACCCTGGAGGAGATCCGGGTGGTCACCCGGTCCGTTCGCACCCGCCTGTACGGCCAGGCGCTCAGCGGGCTGGCCACCGGTCTCGCGTACGTGACACTCTGCTGGCTGCTCTGGACCGGCCGGGTGGAGCTGGCCGCCGCGGGTGCCGCCGCATACGCCATCAACATCGGCATCGGCAAGCTCGGCGAACTGGCCTTCGCCACGAACCGGGTCTACGAGCAGGGCCTCTACTTCACCGACTTCCGGCAGTTCTGCGAGCTCTCGGAGGCGCACGCCGAGCCGGACACGTCGCTCCGGGCGCCGGAGACGTTCGAGGAGATCAGGGCGGACGGGGTGACATTCCGATACCCCGACGCGGAGCGCCCCGCCGTCCGCGACGTCAGCCTCACCCTGCGCCGTGGCCAGATCATCGCGCTGGTCGGCGAGAACGGCTCCGGCAAGTCGACGCTGGCCGCGGTGCTGGCCGGCCTCTACCGCCCGCAGGAGGGCACGGTCAGCTGGGACGGTCACGACGTGTCCCGCTTCCATCCCGAGTCGCTGCGCGAACGGGTCGCCGTGGTGATGCAGGAGCCGACCCGCTGGCCGCTCTCCGCCCGCGCCAACATCGCGATCGGCCGGCACGACCGCCCGGCCACCCTCGAACAGGTCCAGGAGTCCGCCCGGGCCGGCGACGCGCACGACTTCGTGATGGAGCTCGCCCGGCAGTACGAGACCATCCTGTCCCGGCACTTCACCGATGGCGCCGACCTCTCCGGCGGGCAGTGGCAGCGCCTCGCCGTCAGCCGGGCCTTCCACCGCGACGCCGCCCTGCTGATCTGCGACGAGCCGACCGCCAACCTGGACGCCCGCGCCGAGCACGAGGTCTACCGCCGGCTGCGCGACCTGGCGACCGGCCGTACGGTCGTCCTGATCACCCACCGGATGGCCAGCGTCCGCGAGGCCGACCGGATCTACGTCCTGGACCACGGCGCGGTGGTCGAGGAGGGCGACCACGACACGCTGATGGCGGCCGGCGGCGTCTACGCGCAGTTGTTCACACTGCAGGCCAGCGCCTACCAATCGGCCTGACCAGCGTGTCATGGTCATCCCATGGACCCCATGGGAGTAGCCGCCGTGGCCGTGGTGCTCGCCGCCGGCATGGGGCTGGGCCGGTGGCGCCGCCGGAGCGACGGCAGGCTCCGCCCGGTCCCGCCCCGTCGCCGCCCCGGCCTTGCACCCGCGCCCGATCCCCGTCTTGCGCCTGTATCCGTGCCCGGTGCCCGTCCTGAGCCTGTATCCGTGCCCGATCCCCGCCCTGTGCCCGTGCCCGGTTCTGCGCCCGCGGTCGCCGCTCCGTCCGGGGCCGTGCCGGACAATGATCTCGTGGAAGAGTCCGCGGAGTCCCTCGATCCGGCCCTGCTGCGGCGCCTCGGCGTCGAGCCGGGACAGGTCACGCTGCTGCAGTTCTCGAGCGCGTTCTGTGCACCCTGCCGGGCCATGCGCCGGGTGAACGCCGAGGTCGCGGCCCTGCTCCCGGCCGTCCGCCACGTCGACGTGGACGCCGAGTCCCACCTCGACGAGGTCCGCACCCTGAACATCTGGCGTACCCCGACCCTGCTGATCGTCGACGCCGGCGGCCGGGTCGCCCGGCGTGCCACCGGCGTACCCACCAAGCCCCATCTGCTGGCCGCCCTCGCCGGCCTCCTCCCCACCTGACGCTCCTGGCCGGCGCTCGGAGGTGACCCGCCGGTCGATTCCGGCGGGATCGTCACCAGCGTGGGTCGTGCCGGCTCACCGCCCACGGGTACCGCCCGGCCGGCCCATGACCGGTCCGGCCGGGAGCGGGGCCGGTCACGCGGGGACCGGGGCCGGTGGGGTGGTGGTGCGGGTCAGGTGGCGTACCCCCGGGATGAGGAACTGGGCGGCGGCTGAGGCGAAGAGGATCAGCGCGGCGGCGGTCAGGACCGGGTTCGCGCCGAACCGGGCGGCGAGCGGGCCGGCCAGCGCGTTGCCCAGGGGCATGGCCAGGAACGAGGTCAGGTAGTCCCAGGAGGAGACGCGGCCCATCATGGACTGCGGGATCCGGTCCTGGATCGCGGTCTCCCAGGCCACCGCGAAGAACATCAGGCCCGCGTAGCCGACGACGGCGCCGAGCAGGATCGCGGTGAGGCGGCCGGGCCAGACGTAGGAGAGGGCCCAGAGCGGCATCAGCATCAGGGTCGTCCAGCCGGCGCGGAGCAGGCGCCGCGGGCGGTAGCGCAGCGCGATCGAGGAGCCGATCAGGCCGCCGAGGCCCTCGAAGGCGGAGATCCAGCCGATGGCGTGGGGGCCGCCGAGGCGGGAGACCGCGATGACCTGGACCAGGACGAGGATCATGCCGTTGGCGATGTGGTAGACCGTGGCGCCGAAGAGGCCGCCGATCAACCAGTCGTGGCGGCGGATCTCCTGCCAGCCGGCGGCCAGCTCGTGAAGGAGCGACGCTCGGGGGCCGCGCTCCGCACGTACCGTGATGAACGCGGCGGCGACCAGGGAGAGCAGGAAGCTGGCCGCGTTGACGGAGAAACCGGCCGGAGCGCCGAAGGCGGCGACGGTGAGACCGCCCAGCGCCGGGCCCGCGACGCCGCACGCGGTCTGCAGCATCCTCAGGGTCGCGTTGGCGGACTGCAGCGCTGCGGCCGGGACCAGCAGCGGCCGCAGCGCGCTCATCGCCGGGGTGAAGAACGCGCCGGCGCCGGCCGAGACCATGGTCAGCGCGCAGAGCAGGGGCAGGTGGTAGCCGCCGCGGGCGAACATCGCGGCGATGGCGGCGGTGGCGACCATCCGGACCAGGTCGGAGACGACCATGACCCGGCGGGGCTGGAGACGGTCGGCCCAGACGCCGCCGAAGAGCGTGCCGGCCAGCAGGGTGAGCACCGAGGCGGCCATCACCAGTCCGAGGTCGCCGGCGCCGCCGCCCGCGGTGACCACGGCGACGGCGAGCGCGACGGTCTGGAAGCCGTTGCCGAGCCAGGAGAGGGTCTGGCCGGCGGCGAGGAGCCGGAAGTCGCGTGTCATGCCTGCCAAAGTAGTTCAGTGTCTAACTATCAATCAACTAATAATTACTCGATCTGATAGTCGGCCCGGCGTGGCATCATGGCCCGATGAAGGACAGCGTGGATCAGCACGTCGATCGCTGGTCGGCGTACTGGAAGGACGAGTCGTCGTTCGATCCCGAGATCGAGGGCGCGCTGGTGCGGATGTTCCGGATCGAGCGGATCCAGCGCCGGGAGGACGTGGCGGCCTTCGCGGCGGACGGCGACGACTTCACGTTGCAGGACTACAAGACGCTGCACGCGCTGATGGTCCAGCCGTGGCCGACCGAGGCGACGCCGGCGCAGCTGGCCGAGGTGGTGAAGGTGACCCGTGCGGCGATGACCAGCCGCCTCGATCGCCTGGCCGCGGCCGGCCTGGTGACGCGGGAGACGGATGCCACCGACCGGCGGCGGGTGATCGTCCGGCCCACCGCGGAGGGCCGCCGGATGTGGGAGCGGTACATCTTCGAGGGCATGGCGCGTGATCGGAAGGCCCTGTCGGCGCTCTCCCGGGAGGAGCTGGCACAGCTCAACGGCCTGCTGCGCAAAGTCCTATCAAGCTTAGAGGAATAATAGGATCATGGAACTCGACCCTCGCGGCCAGCGCTTCGCCGCGGCCATGACCAGCGCCGTCATCGCGCTCGTGCTGATCACCGGATCCGGGTGGCTGGCGCTCGCGCAGGCGGTGGTCTTCGCGATCACCGCATACCGCCCGCAGTGGGGGCCGTACGCTCTCGTCTTCCGTGCCGTGATCCTGCCGCGGGTGGGGAGACCCGCCGAGACGGAACCCGCGGCGCCGGTGCGCTTCGCGCAACTCGTCGGGTTCGGGTTCCTGAGCGTCTCCGCGGGGGGATATCTGGCGGGCGCGGAGACGACCGGACTTCTTGCCGCGGCGTTCGGGTTACTCGCGGCGTTCCTCAACGCAGCCTTCGGGCTGTGCCTGGGGTGTGAGGCTTATCTGGGCATTCAGCGATTCATAAAGAGAAACGCCGAAAATGTCCGAAATGCTTAGAACTTCGGGGCGTCCGGCGCCTCTAGCAGGCCCAATCGCAAGGCGGTCATGAGCGCCTGGGCCCGGTTCGCCGCGCCCAGCTTCTCGTAGAGCTTCGAGATGTGCGTCTTCGCCGTCGACTCCGAGACGAAGAGCTGCTTGGCGATCCCGGCCACGCTCATGCCGTCGGCGAGCAGCCGGAGCACCTGACCCTCGCGCGGCGAGAGCTGCGGGCCGGACGGGGCGAGACGGCGCTTCATCGCCTCGGCGAGATCGGCGGCGGTGAACGCGCTGGGCGCCGAGGCCGCGTGCCGGGCGGCCGCCACGACCTCGTCGGCGGGGGCGGTCTTCGGCACGAACGCGCTGGCCCCGGCCTCGAGAGCACCGAAGAGCTGGTCGTCGCCGGCGTACATGGTCAGCACGACGATGCCCATGTTCTGGTTGTTCTTGCGGAGGGCGCGGGTGGCCTCCAGGCCGCTGCCGTCCGGCAGCCGCAGGTCCATGATCACGACATCGGGCTGCAGTGCGCCCGCCTGGCGCACCGCCTCCGCGGCGGTCGCCGCCTCGCCGACGACCTCGAACTGACGGTCGCGTTCGAATGCGTGTCGCAGCCCTTTACGGATCAGATCGTGATCGTCGACAAGGAGGACCTTGGTGCGCGTGGTCGGCGCCGGACTGGTCGACATGCTCGGATTACTCCCCTTCTGGAGCGGAAACGCTATCCCGCACGCTATCGCGCCCTGGCGGGGTTCCGAGCACTACGGCGACGGTTGTCCCGCTCGGGTGTCGCGGGGTGATCTTGAGACGGCCTCGAATGCGTTCGGCCCGCTCCGCCATGATGGTAAGGCCGTACCGCCCGTCCGGGCGGTTGTCCGCGAAGCCCTTCCCGTCGTCGGAGACTTCGATCTCCGCATACGGTGGGTCCACGGTACAGGTCACCCAGAGGTTCGACGCCCCGGCGTGCTTGCGGGCGTTGGTGATCGCCTCCTGGGCGATGCGCAGCAGCTCGGCCTCGGTCGCGGCGGGCAGCCGGGCGGTCGACTCGTCGAAGGTGAAGTGCACCCGCAGTCCGGCGCTGGTGCCCAGGGTGCGGGCGTACTCGGCGATCGCGGCGGCCAGCCCGCCGTTCCGGTCGACCTCGGAGCGCAGCTCGAAGAGGCTCAGCCGCAGCTCCTGGATCACCCGGGTCACCTCGGAGCGCAGGGTGCGCAGCTCCTCGGCGGTCTCCTCGGCGCCCTCCGGCAGGGTGGCCTGGGCGTTGTCGATGCCGTACCCGACCATCACCAGCTCCTGGGCGACCCCGTCGTGGATCTCCCGGGCCAGGCGCTGGCGCTCCTCGTTGGTGGCGAGCGAACGGACGTCGTCGAAGAGCAGCGCCGCCTCCAGGCGCAGCGCGGCCGGGCCGGTCACCTCGGTCACCGCCTGCAGCACCGCCGACGGGTACGCCCCGGCCTCGTCGGTCTCCAGGATCACCAGGCCGATCGTGCGGACCCCGGCGACCAGCGGGATGGTCAGCGAGGAGACCTCGGCCGTGCGGTGCGACCGGGCCTGCGAGCGGCTCGCCACCTGCGGCTGCTGGGTGGCCCAGGCGTCCGCGATCGCCGAGTCCGCGTCGAGCGTGGTCTCCCAGTCGACCCGCTCCGCGCCGGTCTGGGCCAGCACCACGAGCCGTCCGCCGCCGCTGGCCGAGAGCACCGCCGCGCGGTGGCCCGGCGCGACCAGGCGCAGCTCCTCCAGCAGATGCTCGGATATCCCGCCCGGGTCCAGGGTCGCGCCCGGCAGCGAGCGGGCCACGCTGCGCAGCTGGGTGAGCAGCCGGGTGGCCTCCGCGTACGGCTGCGGGGTCGGCTCGGCGGGCTGCAGGAACTGGCGCATCGTCTCGGCGGCGAAGGTCACGATCGCGCCGAGCACCAGCCACTGCCCGGCGACCGCGAGGTATCCCAGCTGGGTGAGGGTGCCGGCCAGCGCACCACCGGCGATCATGGTGACCGCGGCCACCCCGAGCAGCGCGGCGCCCTCGCTGGACCGGCGGCGCAGCGCGGCCGTGAGCATCGGCACGGCGAGGTAGGGCAGGACCGCCTCGGCACCGAACCCGGCGTCCACCCGCCCGGTGACCGCGTCGGCCGCGGCGGCGACCGAGCCCGCCGCCAGGCCGGTCAGCGCCACCTCGGCGAACCGGCCGGCCGGGGCGAGCAGCGGATGCCTGCGGGCCAGGAAGGCGGGCAGGGCGGCGATCACCAGCATCCCGATCCAGACGAGCTGGCGCGGGTCGTTGGTGGCGACGAAGGTGAGCGCGGCGACCAGCGCGAGCATGATCACACGCGACACGGCCTCGAGCGGACGGATACGCGTGGAACCGCTGGCTTGGGCTGGCACGACACGGATGTTAGCGAGAACCCGGGGAAACGGCTCGTCCACGAGTGCCCTCCTCACCGGTCCCGTCGTACCCAGCGGGTAGCCTCCCGTGCATGGCGGACACCTCGACGCAGTCGATCCAGGTCCATGCGCCGTCGGCCGAGGTCGCCGCGGTGATCTGCGACTTCGCGGCCTACCCCGAGTGGGCCGAGGCGATCAAACACGCCGAGGTGGTGGAGGAGTACGAGGACGGGTATGCCGCTCAGGTCCGGTTCCGGATAGACGCCGGCGTGATGGCCGACGAGTACACCCTGGAGTACGCGTACGCCGACGACCTCTCCCGGATCGAGTGGACGCTGGTGGCACCCTCGAAGACGCAGAAGTCCCAGGAGGGCTCGTACGACCTGGTCGAGGAGGCGCCCGGGGTGACCACCGTGACGTACACCCTGGCGGTGGAACTCGCGATCGGGATGCTCGGGATGTTCCGCCGCAAGGCCGAAAAATTGATCATGGATACGGCGCTCAAAGAGCTCAAGCGCCGGGTGGAGAGCCTGCCGGGGGCCTGAGGGCCGCAGCGGGGAGGGAGACGGAATGGCCGGGTCAGCACGTGCCGAGGCCGAGCGACTGGTCGCCACGATCCTCGCAAGAGCAACGTCAAGTTCCTTTTCGGGTACGAAGGAGGAGCCCGGCGCCGACGTCCTGGACACACTCGTGGACTCGGTGACCGGTCTCGTGGGCCTGGTCACCGCCTCGGCCCGGCCGCACACCGGGGAGACGCTCGCCAACGGCAGCGTGGAGTGCTGCGTGTGCCCGGTGTGCCGGGTGATCGCCGCGATGCGCGACCCCAGCCCGGAGGGCGCGGCCCGGCTCGCGAGCAGCGCGGGTGACATCGCCACCGGGGTGGCCGGCGTGCTGCGCGGGCTCTCCTCGCTCGCCGCCGTCGCGGTGCCGCACCCGCCGGCGCCGCCCGCCGAGCCCGCTCGTCCCCAGCCGCCCGCCGAGCCCGCTCGTCCCCGGCCGGGCAATCCGGACGCCACCTGGTCCGCCGCGACGCGTGCCGCCGCACCCGCTCCCCGCGACCCGGCCTCTCCGGCTGGCTCGTCCGCTTCGGCCGCGTCATCCGCTTCGGCTGCGTCATCCGCCTCGTCCGGGGCAGACGCCTCGGCGGGCGGCGCGGGTGCTGCGGGCGGCGCGGGTGCTGCGGGCGGCGCCGGTTCTGTGGGCGGTGCGGGTGTTGTGGGCGGTGCGGGCGCCGGGGACCCGTGGGCGGCGGCGACGGCGGCGAGCGCGCGGGAGGCCGCCGCGGCCCGGGAACGTGCCGCGGCCGCCGAGCGCGCGGTGGCCGCGGCCGTCGCCAGCGCGCGTCGCGTCCAGGCGGAGGCCGCGAGGCGCGAGGATGGTGCGGGGGCCGCGAGGGGTACCCGTACGGGAGAAGGCTCTGACGTCTGGGCCGCGGCGACCGCGGAGGCCCCGGCAGACCGCCCGGCCGGGACCCGTAGCGTGGATCATGACCTGGGCGCTCCGGCGCCCGAGGATCGCGATGCCGCGCCGGGCGACGGCGCCCGTGACGGTGACGCGGTGTGAACTTGTTTCAGAGGGGACGGGCAGCGTGACGCTGACCATCGGAATCGACGTCGGCGGGACCAAGGTCGCCGGTGGCGTGGTCGACGAGCAGGGCAACGTGCTCGCGTCGAACCGCCGGCCGACACCGGCGGACGACCCGGCCGGCACCCGCGACACGATCGTCGAGGTGGCCGCGGAGCTCGCGGAGCAGTACCCGCAGGCGACCGCGATCGGGATCGGCGCGGCGGCGTGGATCGACGCGGCCGGCTCGACCGTGCTCTTCGCGCCCAACCTGGCCTGGCGTGACGAGCCGCTGCGCGACTACGTGAGCAAGGCGGTCGGTCTGCCGACCGTGCTGGAGAACGACGCCAACGTCGCGGCCTGGGCCGAGTTCCGGTACGGCGTCGCCAAGGAGGCCGACGACTCGATGGTGATGATCACCGTCGGCACCGGCATCGGCGGCGGCATCGTGCTGAACGGCAAGCTCTGGCACGGTGCCAACGGCATCGCCGGCGAACTCGGCCACCTCCAGTCGGTGCCGGACGGGCACCCCTGCGGCTGCGGGCGGCTCGGCTGCCTGGAGCAGTACGCGAGCGGCAACGCCCTGGTCCGGTTCGCCCGGGCCGGCGCGCGGCAGGAACCGGAGCGCGCCGCCGCCCTGCTGGAACTGGCCGGCGGCGACGCCCTGGCGATCACCGGGCGGCAGATCACCGAGGCGGCGCAGGGCGGCGACGGCGTGGCGATGGACGCGTTCGCGCAGATCGGCTACTGGCTCGGCGTGGCCCTGGCCGACCTGGCCCAGAGCCTCGACCCGCAGATCCTGGTGATCGGCGGCGGGGTGATCGACGCCGGGCCGCTGCTGATGGGGCCGGCCGAGCGGACGTACCGGGACCAGCTCGCCCAGCGCAACCGGTTCCCGGTCGCCGAGGTGCACGCGGCCCGGATGGGCAATGTGGCCGGTGTGGTCGGCGCGGCCGACCTCGCCCGGCGTTCGTAGAGCTTCGGGGGACGCGGATGTCCGGGGTGCCGTTGCGGGTGCTCAGCTGGAACGTGCACGGGCTGAAGGACGACCGGGCGGCGCTCGTCGCCCTGGTCCGTGAGCTCGCCCCGGACGTCCTCGTCGTCCAGGAGGCGCCCCGGCGCTTCCGGTGGCGGGCCAAGTGCGCGGCGCTCGCCGCCGAGTGCGGCCTGGTGGTGGCGGCCGGCGGGCTGCCCGCACTCGGCAACCTGCTGCTGGTCAGCCTCCGGGTGGCGGTCGGCGCGACCTGGTGTCTGCGCTACCCGCTCACCCCGGGCCGGCACCTGCGCGGCGCGGTCTTCGCCCGCGGGCGGGTCCGCGGCGCCTCGTTCACCGTCTCCGGTTCGCACCTGGCCACCGATCCGAACGAGCGGCCGGCCCAGGCGCTGCACTGGAAGACCGAGCTCGCCCGGCAGGAGGGCCCGCTGATCGCCGCGGCCGACCTGAACGAGGGCCCCGGCGGCGGCGCCTGGCGGACCATCGAGGACGGCCTGGTGACGACGCGGGAGGATCTGCCGACCTTCCCGGCCTCGGCGCCCAGCCGGCGCATCGACGGGCTTTTCGTCAGCCCCGAGGTGGGCATCGAACGATACGAGATCATCGCAGCGGATCGGGCGCGGGCCGCGAGTGATCATCTACCGGTCCTCGCGGACCTTCTCCTGCCTTCCGGCTGACGCCGCCGCCTGGCCTTCCCGCCGTCGCCGCCGTCTGGCAGGATCGCCGGGTGCACGACTCCCCGGACCTGGGTGACCGCCGCGACGCCGTGTGCGTCGTGGGCGCCGGCGCCAGCGGCCTGACCGCCATAAAGAACCTGCGTGAGCTGGGCTTCCAGGTGGACTGCTACGAGCGTGAGACCTCGGTCGGCGGTGCCTGGAACTGGCGGCACGACCGCAGCCCCGTCTATGCGGGCACCCACCTGATCTCGTCCCGGCCGCTCACCGAGTTCCCCGACTTCCCGATGCCGGACAGCTGGCCCGACTACCCGCACCACAGCCAGGTGCTGACCTACCTGGAGCGCTACGCCGCGCACTTCGGCCTCGTCGACCACATCTGGTTCGGCATGGAGGTCGTCTCCGCCGTACCGACCGAGGACGGCGGCTGGGAGGTGACCACCCAGTCCACCGGCGGCGGCTCCTCCCGGACCCAGCGGTACGCCGCCGTGATCGTCGCCAACGGGCACAACTGGGACCCGCTGAAGCCGGAGATCCCCGGGGAGTTCCGGGGGCGGGTGATCCATGCGAGCGCGTACAAGGACCCGGCCGTGCTGCGCGGCCGCAAGGTGCTCGTGGTCGGCGGCGGCAACACCGGCTGCGACATCGCCGTCGAGGCCGCTCAGCAGGCCACCAAGGTGTGGCACTCGACCCGCCGCGGCTACTGGTACGCCCCCAAGTACGTGTTCGGCCGTCCCGCGGACCAGGTCAACGACCGGCTGCTCAAGTACAGGCTGCCGCTGCGGCTACGCCAGTGGCTCTACCGCCGTACGGTCGGGCTGACCACCGGGGACCTGACCCGGTACGGGCTGCCGGCGCCGGACCACCAGCCGTACGAGAGCCACCCGATCGTCAACAGCCAGCTGCCGTACTTCCTCGGCCACGGCAAGATCCTCCCGGTCCCGGACGTGAGCAGCTACGACGGCAACGCGGTGGTCCTCGCCGACGGCCGCCGGATCGAGCCGGACCTGGTGATCACCGCGACCGGTTACCGTCCGCGCTTCGAGTTCCTCGACCCCGCGCTGCTCGCCGCGGACGAGGACGGCCGCCCCGACCTGCACCTGCACACCTTCGCCCGGCGCACCCCGACGCTCGCCGTGGTCGGCCTGCTCCAGCCGGATTCCGGGGTGCTCCCGCTCGCACACTGGCAGAGCGTGGCGGTGGCCCGCTGGCTGCGGCTGCGCCTCTCCGAGCCGGAACGCGCCGCCGCCATCCAGGCGAAGGAGTCGACCCGGCCGGTCGGCTCCTGGTCGCGCCGCAAGGTGGTGCCCAGCCGGCGGCACTGGTTCGAGGTCGATCACGTGGATTACCTGCGTTCCGTCGAGAGCCTGCTGAACCAGATGGAGTCGGCGTCGTGAGCTTTGACATCCTGCGTTTCGAGGACTGGACCGATCCGGTTCCCGCCGCTCCCCGGGAGATCGCCTCGCTCCTGCCGGACCAGGACGAGGGACACCCGCCGGTGCTCTTCGTCCCCGGCCTGAGCCACGGCGCCTGGATCTTCGCCGAGCACTGGCTCCCGCATACCGCCGGCCGCGGCTTCCCGGCACACGTGATCTCTCCGCGCCCCGGCGGCGACCTGCGTGCCCAGGTGCACGACGTGGTGCAGGCCGCCGCGGCGCTGCCCCGGCAGGCGGTGCTGGTCGGGCACGGGACCGGCGCCCTGGTGGTGGCGCGGGCGCTCGGTCGCTACCCCGCCCGGGCCGCCGTCCTGGTGGCGCCGGTGCTGGACGGGTGGTCGGCGCTGGGGTCGGCGCTCAAGGCCAACCCGGCCGGGAGCCTGCCGGCGCTCTTCGGCGGGCGGCTGCGGCTCAGCGCGCGGCAGCTCTTCGGCGCGGGGATCCCCGCGGAGCGGGTGGCCGAGTACATGAGCCGGATCGAGCCGCGGCCGCGGCGGGAACTGCCGGGCAGGGAGGCGCCGCCGACACCGGTCGGGCGGCCCCCGGTGCTGGTGGTGGGCAGCCCGGACGACCGGGTGGTGTCGAGGAAGGCACTGGAGCGGGCCGCGGGGGCGTACGGGGGAGCGCCGCTGCTCTTTCCGGGGATGGGGCACGACCTGTTGCTCGAGGACGCCTGGGCGGAGCCGATCGACGCGGTGCTCGACTGGCTGGCGAAGCAGGTACCGGCGCGTCAATGACCCGTGTGAGCCCGCCGTTTCGCCGCGTGTGATCCGGGTGCCGGAACTGTGCAATTTCGGTCATCGGCGGTGCGAGGCGTTATCCACAGCCGGGGGTTGTCCACAGGGGCCGGGGCCAAGATCAGCCGAATTTGCCAGTCTTGCCGTTAGGGATGGGGGCTTCCCCCGGTTTGGGGTGGGCCCCCTTTCCCGGGTCGCCAAGATCGCACGGGTATTGATCTTGGCGATTTCGCCGGGATCTTGGCCGTTGCCGGCGATCGTGGGGCGGCGCGGGTGCACGGTGTCCGTTCGTGTTGCGCGGCCGCCCGCCAGGGGGCGCCGTGAGCACTCAGACGGTGATCGTGTGCTCCTGGCGCCCCGAACTCGACCCGATCGTGTACTCCGGTAGCCCTCGGGGAGCGGATCGTGTGCGGTGGCTGCCTCTGCGGCGTTCAGCGTGTGCGGTGGCCGCCCTCCGTGGGGATCGTCGTGTGCACGGGGCGCCCTCTCGGGGATGACCGTGTCGCCGGGCCGCCCCTGTCTGGGCCGCCCCTGTCTGGGCCGCCCCTGCCTGGGCCGCGCCTAATGGGGCAGCCGCCGTGCCAGCCGCCCCGACCGGTCCAGCGCCGTCAGATACGCCCTCGCCCACGCCAGGATGTCGTGCCGCCCGAGATGTTCGCGCATCGCCGTCATGCGCCCCGCCAGATCCCCCGGCTCGGCCTCCATCGCCCGCAGCAGCGTGCCCTTGAGGTCGTCCAGATCGTGCGGGTTGCACAGGAACGCCTGCGGAAGTTCCGCCGCCGCCCCCGCGAACTCGCTGAGCACGAGCGCTCCCGCCCCGTCCTCGCGCGCCGCCACGAACTCCTTGGCCACGAGATTCATCCCGTCCCGCAGTGGTGTGACAACCATCACATCCGCCGTACGGTAGAGCGCCGCCAGCTGTGCCCGGTCGAACGGCTGGTTCAGGTAGTGGATGGCCGGCTCCCCGACCCGCCCGTACTCCCCGTTGATCCGCCCGACCTCCCCTTCGATCCGGTCCTTGAGGTCGCGATAGCTCTCGACCCTCTCCCGGCTGGGCACCGCGACCTGCACCATCACCGTGTCCCGCACCTTCACGTGCCCGTCGCGCAGCAGCTCGCTGTACGCGGTCAACCGGTGCTCGATCCCCTTGGTGTAGTCGAGCCGGTCCACGCTGAGCAGTACCCGCTTGGGTGACCCCAGATCGGCGCGCAGCTGTTTGGCGTGGGTGACCACGTCCGTACGGGCGGCGAGCGCACTCATCTCGGTGACGTCGATGGAGACGGGGAAGGCGGCCGCGTGCACGGTCCGGCCGTCGTTCGTGATGATCTCGTCGTCGGTGGCCTCCGCGCCGAGCAGCTTCTGCGCCAGCTGGGCCAGGTTGTGCGCGGCCTGTTCCCGCTGGAAGCCGACCAGATCGGCGCCGAGCAGCCCGTTCAGCAGCTCGACCCGGCGGGGGAGCTGCATGTAGAGCTCCGGCGGCGGGAACGGCACGTGCATGAAGAACCCGATCAGCAGGTCGGGCCGGAGCTCCCGGAGCATCTGCGGCACGAGTTGCAGGTGGTAGTCCTGCACCCAGACCGCGGCGTGCTTCCCGGCCACCTCGGCGGCGGTCTCCGCGAACCGCCGGTTGACCGACCGGTACGTCTCCCACCACTCCCGCTGGAAGACCGGCTGCTGGACCGCGTCGTGGTACAGCGGCCAGAGCGTCGAGTTGGCGAACCCCTCGTAGTAGCCGCGCAGTTCGTCCTCGCTGAGCGCCACGGGCCGTAACCGCAGGCTGCCGATGTCGGGCAGTCGTGGCGCCGGGCCCACGCCCCCGGCCCAGCCCACCCACGTCGCCGGGGTCTGCTGCAGGATCGGCTGCAGGGCCCCGGCCAGGCCTCCGGGGCTGCGCCGCCACTCACAGGCGCCGTCCGGTGCGGCGTTGTCATCGAGGGGCAGGCGGTTGGCGACGACGACGAGCGAACTCTGACGCATCACCGTAGGTTATCGACAGATCACCGACATTGGTCGATGCCGGAATTTCAGAAAGGGCAGTCCTACACCACGGCCCCGTCGTCGAACTCGTCGTCGTCATCGCCGGAGCGCAGCCGCCAGACCAGGGTGACCGCGCCGCCGACGATCGCGGCGAACCCGAACGCCATCACGTAGTCGTCGCCGATCGGGATCAGCTGAGGGAAGAGGAAGAGCACGAAACCGACGATCACTCCGAGTGCGGCGGCGATCGCGTACTTCGAGATGTGCGGCATCGGCGGGGGCGGCGGCGGGACGTACCGCTCGTCGGCCTCGTCGTCATCGTCGTCCGGGTCGTCGTGCAGGCCGGAACCGAAGGTGTCCAGCCCGTACAGGATCGAGGGCTCGGGCGCCGGCGGTGGCTTCGGGTCGGTGCGCCGCCGGTTCAGCGGCTGGCCGTCCTCGCCGGTCGGGCGGCCGTCGGCGCGCTTGTCGTCCCGCTCGTTCAGCGCCTCGGCCTCGGGCCAGGGTGCCGTCTCCGGCTCGACGGCGGTGTGGAACGCCGCGATGATCTTGTCCCACTCCGCGTCGACCTCGGCCTGCGGCCTCGGCGCCTTCTCGGCCTTCTCCGCGGGTGGGGTCGGGGGCAGACCGCCGGTCACCTTCTGCAGGAGCTCCCGTGCGCTCTCCAGCCGCGTACGGTCCACGTAGAGCCGATCGATCGGCCTCGCCGGCAGCGTGGTGGCCCGCAGCACGGGGTTGAGGTCCGCGGTGGGTTGCAGGTAGGCCGCGATGCTCTCCGCCGCCAGCACGTCGAGCAGGTGCTCACCGACGCGTGGGTCCACATCACCCGCGACCGCGTAGTCGGCCGCGTCCAAGCCGTTGTCCCGCCGCCCGCGACGGGCGCCGCCCGCAGTCACCGATGTACACCCCCCAAGCCGACCGTGCCTTGAATGGTGACACGGCAGGCGCCTGTTGCGGGAGTGCGTTGTGGCGTGCCGCCCCCGCTCGTACGCTTCTGGTCGCCCCGCCGACGCCGGCGGCATCAGCTGAAAGGACGTCAGTGTTCTACTGGCTGCTCAAGTTGGTGGTCCTCGGGCCGCTGTTGCGGGTGTTCTTCCGCCCCAAGGTGGAAGGCCTGCGCAACGTGCCCCGCACGGGACCCGTGATCCTCGCCTGCAACCACCTCTCGTTCTCCGACTCGATCTTCACACCGCTGATCATGAAGCGGAAAGTGACCTTTGTCGCCAAGGCTGAATACTTCACCGGCAAAGGGATCAAGGGGTGGTTCTCCCGGATGTTCTTCACCGGCGCGGGGACGATCCCGGTGGACCGTTCGGGCGGGGAGGCCGCCCAGGCGGCCCTGAACACGCTGCTGCGGGTGCTCCGGGAGGGCAACATCGCGGGCATCTACCCGGAGGGCACCCGCTCACCGGACGGGCGGTTGTACCGCGGCAAGACCGGCGTGGCCCGGCTGGCGCTGGAGAGCGGCGCCCCGGTCGTCCCGGTCGCGCTGCTCAACACCGACGAGATCCAGCCGACCGGCACGCTGATCCCGTCGATCAAGCGGGTCCGGATCCGGATCGGCGAGCCGCTCGACTTCTCCCGGTACGCGGCGAACCGCGGCGACCGGTTCGTCGAACGGGCCATCACCGACGAGATCATGTTCGAGCTGATGGCGCTCTCCGGCCGGGAGTACGTCGACGTCTACGCCTCGACCCTGAAGGAGGCCCCGGCCGGGAAGACCCCGGCCGAGGTCGCCCACTAGGTGTTCATGCCGGCGCGCCGGCGCAGGGCCTGTACGTCGGTCACCACGATGCGCCGGCCCTCGGTGCGCAGCCATCCGCGGCTGGCGAACGAGCCGATCGCCTGGTTGACGCTCTGCCGGGAGCCGCCCGCCATCTCGGCGAGCTGGCTCTGGTTGAGCTCGATGGTGATCATCGGCGCCTGGCTCTCCCCGGAGAGCCGGACCAGCGTCTTGGCGACCCGCCCGGGCAGGTCGAGGAAGACGTGGTCGGCGTTCTGCTCGGTGAGGCGGCGGATCAGCCCGCCCACCGAGCGCATCACCGCGTCCAGGATGCGCGGGTTGGAGTGCACCAGGTCCATGAAGGCCGCCCGGGAGAGCGACAGGGCCTGGGAGTCCTCGATGGCCTCCGCGGAGGCGCTGCGGGTCGAGGCGTCCAGCAGGGACACCTCGCCGAGGACGTCGGGTGGTCGGACGACGGTGAGTACCGCGCGCTCACCCGTTGGAGCGGTGCGGAAGACCGCGACGGCACCCCGCTTCATGATGATCAGCGAGTCCCCCGGGTCGTGTTCCACGAAGAGGATCTGGCCCTTGCGATAGTGACGCGGAACGGCCGTGGCGATGACCCGGTGCCGCACGTCCGGTTCCAGCCCGGCGAACATGTCCACACCGGTGAGCGCGTCGCCGGAATCCGGCAAACGATGGTCCACGGCGCAATCCCTCCCCCGATTGGGGACCGCGTCGACCCGGCCGGCGCCGGCCCCACGACGCGAACGATCACTAATAGCACGGAGCGTGCCTCGAACGCCATTTTTACAACAGACATCGAAGCTCGCTTCGTACGATCATGTCGTCTCGGTCGCTTTCTGTAAACACCCCATCGCCTTCGGTGATTGTCGCCCTTGCTGTCCGTCGCTTTTGCCGTCTGTGCCGTGATAATCCCGCCGTGCCGGATGACGACCTTCTGCGAGCGACCCTCCGCGATCAGTGGCACCTTGCGCCCTCGGAGATCACCGAGCTGCCGATGTCGCTGATGTCCCGTGGCTGGGAGATCACCTGTGGGGCGGAGCGCTACGTCGCCCGTCTGGTGGAGACCGCCGCCCGGCAGCACGCCGAGGCCGGCCTGGTCGCCGCCGACCACCTGCGCGGGGTGCGGATCGCGGCCGGGGAGCCGATCCGCACGCTCGGCGGCGCGCTCACCGCCGTGTCCGGGCCGGGGGTGCTCGCCGTGCTGCGCCGCGTACCGGGCCGCCATCTGGACGGGGAGGATCCGGTGGACCAGCAGTGGTGGGGCGAGCGTCTCGGGGCCGTACACCGCGCTCTGGCCGGTTTCCGACACCCCGGCCTGCGGCCGTGGCAGCTGCTCGACCTCGACGCCCCGCATCTGGACGCCGAGCCCTGGCTGCGCGAGGCCGTCTCGGCCGCGGTCACCGCCGCGACCCGCCTCACCGTCACCGATCAGTTGACGTACGGGTTCCTGCACGGCGACCCGGCACCCCAGGTGTTCGTCCTCGACGTGTCCACCGGCCGGTCCGGGCTGCTGTACTGCGGCTCCGGCGGCACCGGCCCGCTCGTCTACGACGTGGCCGCCGCGGTGGCGTACGCGGGTGGCCCGGAGCGCGCGGCCGAGCTGCTGGACGGCTACCGCTCGGCCGGCCCGGTGACCGCGGACGAGCTGGACGCCGCGCTGCCCGTCCTGTTGCGCCTGCGCTGGGCGGTCTGGGCGGAGCGGGCCGCCCGCTGGGCCTGCGCGGCGGGCCTGGGCCGTGCGAGGGAGGCCCTGGAGTCCATGCCCGGGTGACGATGCGAGAAGATTAACGACGATGGTGTATCGCTACTTTTACGACTGTGAATTCATCGAGGACGGGCGGATCGTCGACCTGGTCTCGATCGGTGTCGTCGACGAGTTCGGCCGCGAGTTCTACGCGGTCAGCACGGAGTTCGACGACAGCCGCGCCGTGCCCTGGGTGCGCCGCAACGTGCTCGACAAGCTGCCCTCGCCGTCCGACCGGTCGTGGCGCAGCCGGGAGCGGATCCGCGAGGACCTCTACGAGTTCCTGATCGAGCCGATCCGCGGCCGTAACGAGCAGATGGAGCTCTGGGCCTGGTACGCGGCGTACGACCACGTCGCGCTCGCCCAACTCTGGGGTGCCATGCCGGCGCTGCCCCGGGAGATCCCCCGGTTCACCAAGGACCTGCGCCAGCGCTGGGACGACCAGGGCCGCCCCACGCTGCCGGAGATGTCCGGGCGGCACGACGCGCTGGTCGACGCCCGTCACAACCTGGCCCGCTGGAACGTGCTCAGCTCGGCCGGTTAGCCCCCGGACGGCGTGCCTCGATCGGGGGCACGCAGTCCTCGACGATCGCCTCGAGGTCGGCCTGGGTGACCGCCGGCCCGAGGTCGCCGTTGCCCGGCTGGGCCTTCAGTCCGTCGATGATCAACTCTAGATAGCGCTCGTGGATCGCCGGCCGGGTGTCGCCCGCGTGCCGGGCCAGATCCGTGATCATCGCCATGATGATCGGGAAGTCCTGCAGCCCGACGTCCGGCCGGAGCGTCCCCTCCGCGTGCGCCCGGTCGATCAGCTCGCCGATCAGCGGCACCATGTGCTCGCCGACGCGTGCGAAGTGGTGCTTGTCGATGCCGATGCAGAGTGCCGCGTCCCGTAGCCCCCGGTCGCCGCAGTGCATCCGGGCGGTCCGGCGCAGCAGCATGGTCAGCCCGTCCCAGGCGGACGGGAGCGCCAGCGCGTCCTCGGCGAGCGAGACGAGATCCTCCAGCCGGTCCGCGAAGACCGCCTCGATCAGCGCCTCCTTGGTCGGGAACCGGCGGTAGACCGTGCCCACGCCGACCGCGGCGTGATGGGCCACGTCGTCGAGCGTGGCGGCGAAACCGCGGGCGGCGAAGACCTCGCGGGCGGCCTCGATGATGCGTTCCCGGTTGCGCTGCGCGTCGCGCCGCAGGGGCCGGACGGTCTCGGTCATGTGGGGAAGCGTACATCTAACTGGAGGTAGTTCCTCAACTTGCCCTGCTAGCCTGCCGATGTGGAGGACGTTCCTCAACTTCCCGAAAGGCCATGATGAGCACCGTTACTGATCGACGCCGCGAAGCCGGACGTGAGGGCGTCGCCGCACCCGGAGACTCCGGACGCTGGTGGGCGCTGGTGGTGCTCGCCCTCGCCCAGCTGATGGTGGTGCTGGACGCCACCATCGTGAACATCGCACTGCCCACCGCCCAGGCGGACCTCGGCTTCTCCGACGCCGACCGCCAGTGGGTGGTGACCGGGTACGCGCTCGCCTTCGGCAGCCTGCTGCTGCTCGGCGGACGGCTCTCCGACTTCTTCGGCCGCAAGCGGATGTTCCTCATCGGCCTGGTCGGCTTCGCACTGGCCTCCGCCCTCGGCGGCGCGGCCAACGGCCTGGAGATGCTGATCATCGCCCGGGCCCTGCAGGGCGCCTTCGGCGCGGCCCTCGCCCCGGCCGCCCTGTCGCTGCTCTCCACGACCTTCACCGACCCCGCCGAGCGGGGCAAGGCGTTCGGCGTCTACGGCGCCATCTCCGGTGCCGGCGGCGGCGTCGGCCTGCTGCTCGGCGGCGTGCTCACCGAGTACGCGTCCTGGCGCTGGTGCCTGCTCGTCAACCTGGTGATCGCCGCGCTCGCCGTCGTCGGCGCCACCCTGCGCCTCAAGGACGAGCCGGTCGCCGCCCACGGCAAGATCGACATTCCGGGTACGGTCACCGCGGTCGCGGGTCTGGTCGCTCTCGTCTACGGCCTGGGCAACGCCGAGACCGACGGCTGGACCGACGCGTGGACCCTCGGCCCGATCATCGCGGGCCTGGCCATCCTCGCGGTCTTCATCGGCATCGAGCGCCGGGTCGAGCACCCGCTGCTCCCGCTCCGCGTCGTGCTGGACCGTAACCGCGGCGGCTCGTACGCCTCGATCGCGATCGCCGGCGCCGGCATGTTCGGCATCTTCCTGTTCCTGACGTACTACCTGACCGGCGTCCTCGGCTTCACCCCGATCCAGACCGGCCTCGCCTTCCTGCCGATGCTGGGCTCGGTCATGCTGACCGCCACCACGGCCGGCTCGTTCCTGGCCCCGAAGGTCGGCCCGCGCCCGCTGGTCCCGGTCGGCGCCCTCGTCGCGGCCGCCGGCATGCTCTTCCTGACCCGCTTGGACCTCGACTCCACGTACGCCGGCGGCGTGCTCCCCGGCCTGATCATCATCGGTCTCGGCCTGGGCCTGGTCTTCGCACCCACACAGAACGCCGCCACCTCCGGCGTCGAGCACCGCGACGCGGGTGTCGCCTCCGCGATGATCAACACGGTCCAGCAGATCGGCGGCTCCATCGGCACCGCGCTGCTGAGCTCCTTCTACGCCACCGCGATCACCGACTACATGTCCGGCAAGACCGCAGCCTCCCAGCCCGAGGCCCTGATCAGCGGCTACCACACGGTCTTCTGGTGGTCCGCCGGCTTCTTCCTGCTCGCCGCCGTCGTCGCCGCCGTCCTCTTCCGCACCGGCCCCCTGGACGTCGACCCCGACGCCCCTCCCGCCATGGCCCACTGACCCCTATGCCCCGATTGAACCCTGCACCCCACTGACCTTCCGCTCCTCGGAGAGCCCGGCCGCCCACAGCGGCCGGGCTCTCCCCTTTCCGCCCACCCCGCCACCCTGTCTGGCCAGGCTTGATCGACTTTTCATGATCAACCGCAGGGATGATCTTCGCGGCTGGTGGTGAGGGGTGTCTCGGCGGGCTTGAGTGACCTCTGAACGCCAGCTTTCCCGGCGCGGCTGGCGTCCACGGGTCTCTCGGAGGGCCCGAGGCACCCCGGACCACCAGCCCACCGCCCCGAGACACCCCGGATCGCCAGCCCACCGCCCCGAGGCACCCCGGATCGCCAGCCGACCGGCCCGAGACACCCCGGATCGCCAGCCCACCGCCCCGAGGCACCCCGGATCGCCAGCCGACCGGCCCGAGACACCCCGGATCGCCAGCCGACCGGCTGAGGCGCCCTGGTCCGCCGGCTCACCGCCTGCGGGGTGCCGCCCGGCCGGTCCACGAACGAACCCCTGGCTGGTGGTCAGGGGTGTCTGGGGCGGTGTGAAAGGGCTGCCGGGGAGAGGGCGGCTGGGGAAAAGGCGGCAGGGAAAGGGAAACGCCCGGCACGCGGGGGAGCGGCCGGGCGTTTCGGTGTGGGAGGGCTAGAGGGTGAGGCCGTGGCCGTACGGGAAGAGGGGGTCCAACGTGTCGTTGGGGACGTCCTCGCGGGAGGCCTCCACGGCGGCCATCGAGGACGGCAGCTCGAAGGGGAGCGTGCCGGTGGCGGGGGAGCGGCCGAAGAGCACGTCGAGCAGGGCCTCGTCGCTGACGCCGAACGTGCCGACGAGGGCGGCGGCCTGAGCGGCCAGCGGGGTCAGGACGGCCGGGCGGTCCAGCCAGACGTCGACGACCGTGGGGAGCGTGCCGGTCAGGGTGAGTACCGGGGCCAGCTCCTCGTCGGTGAAGTCGAGCCGCCCGGCGTGGAAGAACGCCTCGAAGCCGCCGCCGCGGGCGTCGTAGGGCGCGGCCCGCCGGACGATCGCCACGTCGGCGAGGGCGGGGTCGTCGGTGACCTTGGCGTAGCCGGCGGCCACCACCGGGTCGACCCCGTCCAGGTAGACCGTGATCCCCTCGGTGAGCGGCAGCACCGGAGCCCCGGCCGTGGACGTCCCGGAATCCGGGCCCGCGGGCGCCTCGGCGGAGGCGGGCGCGGCAGAGGAGCCGGTGGGCGCGGCGGAGGCGGTGGAAGCGGCGGAGGCGGAAGGGGCGCCGTTGGTCAGGAGGACGATCGAGCGGTGCTGGCCGTCCAGGCCGGCGGCGCGGAAGGCCGGCTTGCCGGCGATCTCCTCGGTCGCGTCGGGGTCGACGAAGCGGCGCTCGTCGAAGAGGCCCAGGCGGAACTTGTCGCGCAGGATGCGCCGGATGGAGACGTCGATCCGCTCCTCGGTGATCCGGCCCGACTCGACCAGCTGGATGATCAGTTCCGGGCAGTGCTCGCCGCCGAGCTGGTCGGCGCCGGCGTGCAGGATCTTCTCGGCGCGGGAGAGCAGGTCGAGGTGCTCGACGCCCCACGCGCGGGCCGGCATCGGGGAGCCCATGATCTCCGCGTCGGTGACCAGGCCCCAGTCGGTGCAGACCACGCCGTCGAAGCCGTACCGCTGCCGGAGCAGGCCCTCGATCACGCCCCGGTTGAAGCCGAAGCCGACCGCCTCGTGCTCGGTGTCGACCGGCATCCCGTAGTACGGCATCACCTGCGCGGCGCCCGCCCGGAACGCGGCCTCGAACGGCTTGAGGTGGTAGTCCCACATGCCGCCGGGGTAGACCTGCTCCCGGCCGTACGCGAAGTGCGCGTCCTCGCCGTTCATCTGCGGGCCGGCGCCGGGGAAGTGCTTCACCATCGCGGCGACGCTGTCCGGGCCGAGCTCGGTGCCCTGCAGGCCCTGGATGTACGCGACCAGCAGCGACGACACCATGTCGGCGTCCGAGCCGAGGGTGCCGCTGGTCCGCGCCCACCGCGGCTCGGTCGCGAGGTCCGCCATCGGGTGCAGCGCGACCCGGATCCCCGCCGCCAGGTACTCCTGACGGGCGATGTCCGCGAATGCCCGTACCAGAGAGGGGTCCTTGGTGGCGCCCAGACCGATCGGTTCCGGCCAGGCCGAGAAGCCACCCGCCGCGGCCGAGGCGGCCGGATTGTCGATCACGCCGTGCCGGGGATCGGTCGAGACGGTGACCGGGATGCCGAGCCGGGTGCCCGCGGCGATCTCCTGGACCCGGTTGTGCCACTCGGCGATCTTGCGGGGCGTGACCGGGCCGAAGGTCAGGATGTTGACGTGGTTGATCAGCTTGTCGGTGATCAGCGAGGCGGTCGACGGGATCATCGCGTCGCCGGGCGGGAGGGTGCCGTCGGGGCTGACGCCGGCCATCGTGTGGAACATCAGACCGGCCTTCTCGGCCAGGGTCATCCGGCCGAGCAGGTCGCTCACCCGCTCCTCGAGGGGGAGCTCAGGGTTCTGATACGGGTTCATAACCGAGTCCTAAAGGAGAAAGGGTGGGCCGGCGAACCGGCCCACCAGGGGATCTTCTCAGCGAGCGCCGCGGATCATGCGGACCAGGACCGAGCCGACGATGGCGACCACCGCGCCGAGCAGGAACAGCAGGCTGTAGTTCGAGCTGTCGCTGCTGCCGATCGCCAGGATCGGGGCGGCCAGGATCGGGACCAGCGACTGCGGCAGGGCGTTCGCGATGTTCAGCACGCCCATGTCCTTGGCGGCGTCGTCCGGGTTCGGCAGCACGTCGGTGGCGAGCGCCAGGTCGACCGCGAGGTAGACGCCCTCGCCGACGCCGAAGACCGCGGCGGCGATCAGGAAGACCGCGAAGCTGTTCGCGAAGGCGATGATCACCAGTGCGACGGCGATGACCATGCCGGCGCCGAGCACGAACGGCTTGCGCTGCCCGGTCTTGTCGGAGAGCATCCCGCCGAAGGTGGAGCCGGCGACCAGGCCGACCGTGGTGATCACGGTGGCCACCAGGACACCGGTCGCGACGTTGTCGGTGGTGTAGCCGAACCGGTCGATCAGCAGGTAGCTCTCGTACGTGGTGACCGCGGCCAGGCCCATCCAGATCAGGAAGCGGCTCAGGATGTTCCAGGCGAAGTCCGGGTACCTGCGCGGGTTGATGTAGAAGGTGCTCAGGAACTCCTTGAACCCGTACCGGGGGAAGGAGCCCTTCTCCGCCGGGCGGTCCTTGAGGATCATCACGAGCAGGACGATCGTGGCGATGCCGATCAGGGCCGGGACCATGAACATCAGGACCGCGTTGCCGGAGAGCGCGGCGGCCAGGGCCGAGCCGACCAGGATGGCGACCGAGGTCATCAGGCCGAGGATGCCGCTGACCCGGCCCCGCTGCTGCGGCGGGATCTGGTCGGGCAGCAGCGCGGTCAGCGTGGAGAGCGTGGCGTTGATGCCCAGCTGTGCGAGCGCCCAGCCGGCGGTCAGCGTCGGGATGTTGGTGCCGATCGAGACGATCAGCAGGCCGATGCTGCCGAGCACGATGCCGCCGAGCAGCCACGGGCGGCGGCGGCCGAGCCGGGAGGTGGTCCGGTCGGACATCGCTCCGAAGAACGGGTTGCCGATCAGGGCCAGGACCGCGCCGACCGAGAGGACGGTGCCGAGCGCCGCCGACTTGTTGTCCGGGGCGATGTCCGCGACCCGGATGGACATGGAGACGATGACCGGCGTCAGGATCGCGAGATACGCGCCGAGCATCGCGAGTGCCATGGCGACGATCAGCTTGGTCGGCGCGTTGGGCACCGCGGGGGTGCTGCTGTTGTTCGCCGGCGTGAACGTCGGACGGGATTCGACTGTGGTCATCGCACACCTCTTAGGGTCCGCGGGAACGGTGGGGGCGAGGCGTCTCACCGGGCCGGCTTCCGGTTTGTTAACCCCTCGTTTCGAAAGGTATCGACTGCATTAGCGCCAAACCAGGGGCTGCAAGGCCCTCATCTAGCCGTGATTCGCCTGTGTCTCCGCTTTCTCGGCATTCGGAACGCCCGGTTTAGGGTTTCTGTGCCGTGGCCGCGGTCACGAGCGTGGCCGGATTATGGCTAACTTCGGCAAAACCGTGCGTACGCTGGACGCATGGCAGGCCGGCGCGTTCACCTGGTCCGCCGCGACCTGATCTTCGCGGCGGTCCGCGAGGCGGGCCGGATCAGCCGCGCCGACCTGGGCCGGCGGACCGGGATGGCCCGGATGACGGTGACCGGTCTGGTCGACGAGCTCCTCGCCGCCGGGCTGCTCGCCGAGGGGGAGGCGGTCGCCGACGGCACCCGCGCGGGCCGGCCGGCGCGGCTGGTCACCCTGGGGCCCGCGGCGGGTGTCGTGGTCGGCGCGCTGATCGGCGGGGACGGTGTCCGGGTGGCCGTCGCCGATCTGGCCGGCGCGATCCGGTTCGAGCGGCACGTGCCCGCCGACCCGGCCGACGCCGACGCCGGGCTGGACGTCCTCACCGCCCTGGTCGCGGAGGCCACCGGCGAGGAGCGGATCTGGTCGGTGGTGCTCGGCCTCTCCGCCCCGATCAGCGGGGGGACCGTGCAGCCGAGCAGCGTGCTCACCGGCTGGGCCGGGCGGGTGCCGGCCCGTGAGCTGCAGAGCCGGCTGGGACAGCGGGTGACCGTACGCAACGGCGCCGACCTCTGCGTGCTCGGCGAGGCCGCGTTCGGGGTGGCCGCCGGTCACCAGGACGTCTGTTACCTGCGGATCTCCACCGGGATCGGCTGCGGGCTGATGCTCGGCGGCCACGTGCACGCGGGCAGCACCGGGGTGGCCGGGGAGATCGGGCACGTCCAGGTGGACGAGACCGGCGTGCTCTGCAGCTGCGGCAACCGGGGCTGCCTGGAGACGATCGCGGCGCCCCGGCAGATCATCGCGGCGCTGGAGCAGACGTACGGCGAGAGGCTGACCGTGACCGGTGCGCTCGACCTGGCCCGCCGGGACGCCACGGCCGAGCGTGTCCTCGCCGACGCCGGGCGGATGATCGGCCGGGTGCTCGGCGACCTGGCCAACACGGTGAACCCCGGGCTGATCGTGCTGGACGGCCCGTTGATCGAGGCGGACGGCGCGATCCTCGGCGGCGTCCGGGAGGCGATGCGCCGGTACGCCCAGCCGGAGGTGGTGGACTCCACCGAGGTGCTGGTCAGCGGCCTGGCCGGGCGGGCCGGGCTGCTGGGCGCGGTCACCGCGGCGCTGCGGACCACCCCGGCCGAGCGGGGCAGCCGGGCCCTGCTGAAGGCGGACAAGTCGGAGAAGAGCCTGAGCAAGAAGGAGCGCGACGTCCGCCGGGACATGATCACCGAGCTGCTCCGGAGCCACGGGCCGACCGCGCGCGCCGACATCGTCAAGCACACCCGGCTGCCCCGGGCGGCGGTGGCCGACCTGCTCGCCGGGCTCACCCGGGACCGGGTCGTCGAGCCCTGCCCGCCGCCGGAGACCCGCCCCGGCCGCCCGTCCCCGCACTTCCGGATGGCGGCGCCGGCCGGGGTCATCCTCGGCATGACGCTCGAGCTGGACGGCGTGCACGCGATCCTCGCCGACCGGGCCGGCAACCGCCTCGGCGACGCCTTCCACCCGCTCGTGCCCTCCACCGACGGCCGTGCCCTGATCCGGGCCACCGCCGAGTTCGCCCGCGGGCTCCTCGCCGACCACCGGGAGGACGCCCGGGTCGCGCTGAGCGTCCCCTCGCCGGTCCACCCGGTCACCGGGCGCTTCGGCACCCGCTCGGTGCTGCCGATGTTCTCCGGGTTCTCCGCCGCGGCCGAGATGACCGAGATCCTCGGCTGCCCGGTCACCGCGTTCAACAACGCCCAGCTGTCGGCGCTCGCCGAGGCCCGGCGAGGGGCGGCCCGGGGCGTACGGGAGGTGCTGTATCTGAAGGCCGAGGCGCATCTCGGCGCCGGGATCGTGGCCGGCGGGCGGTCCTACGGCGGGGCGATCGGGTACGCCGGCGAGATCGGCCACCTCAACGTCCGGGAGATCGGGCCGCTCTGCGTCTGCGGCAGCCGCGGGTGTCTCTCCGCCTTCCTGCTCCCCGCCCACTTCGGCGCGGTGCTGGACCGGGGCGGCCCGCCCACCGAGGAGGGCCTGCTGAGCATGGCGGCCGAGGGGCACCGGCCGGCGCAACGGGCGCTGCTCGACGCGGGTCGCCTGATCGGGCGAACGGTGGCGGTGCTCTGCGACGTGCTGAACCCCGCCGTCGTGGTGGTCGGCGGACGATTCACCGAACCGGGCCCGTACGTGATGGAGGGGGTCTCGGAGGCGCTCAGGCGGCACTGCGCACCCAGCGCGACCGCCGGTCTGACCGTGGTCCGGGCCGCCCTGGGGGCGGAGGCCGAAGCCCTGGGCGCCGTCGAGTCGTTGCTGTGAGCGGAAGGGCCGCTGTCCGCGGCCACTAGGGCGGAGACTAGAGTTCGGATGCGGCCCGCCCCGGGCCGGCAACGCTGCCGACGAGGACGCTTCCCGGGGTGTCCAACGGGCTATCCGCATCTCGCTACCCGATCCAGGGGGAAGAATCATGCGTATCGGCGTGCTCACCGGTGGCGGCGACTGCCCCGGTCTCAACGCGGTCATCCGCGCGGTCGTCCGCAAGGGCGTCACCGCCTACGGCCACGAGTTCGTCGGGTTCCGCGACGGCTGGAAGGGCCCGCTGGAGGGCCTGACGAAGCCGCTCGGCATCGCGGAGGTCCGTGGCATCCTGCCGCGCGGCGGCACCATCCTCGGCTCGTCCCGCACCAACCCGTTCAAGATCGAGGGCGGCGTCGAGCGGATCAAGGCCAACCTGGCCGAGCAGGGCGTCGACGCGCTGGTCGCGATCGGCGGGGAGGACACCCTGGGCGTGGCCACCAAGCTGCACGACCTGGGCGTCAACGTGGTCGGCGTGCCGAAGACGATCGACAACGACCTGAACGGCACCGACTACACCTTCGGCTTCGACACCGCGGTCAACATCGCGATGGAGGCCATCGACCGGCTGCACACCACCGCCGAGTCGCACCACCGCACCCTGGTCGTCGAGGTCATGGGCCGGCACGCCGGCTGGATCGCCCTGCACGCCGGTCTGGCCGGTGGCGCGAACGTGATCCTGCTGCCGGAGCGGAAGTTCGACGTCGAGCAGGTCGCGACGTACGTGACCAAGCGCTTCCAGGTGGAGTACGCGCCGATCGTGGTCGTCGCCGAGGGCGCCCAGCCGCTCGACGGCCAGATGGTCCTGCACAACCAGGAGCTGGACAGCTTCGGCCACGTCCGCCTCGGCGGCATCGGCCAGTGGCTCGCCGAGCAGATCGAGGCGAAGACCGGCAAGGAGGCCCGCACGGTCGTCCTCGGTCACATCCAGCGCGGTGGCACGCCGACCGCGTTCGACCGGGTGCTCTCCACCCGCTTCGGCCTGCAGGCGATCGACGCCGTCAACGACGGCGACTTCGGCAAGATGGTGGCGCTGCGCGGCACCGACATCGTCCGGATCCCGCTGATCGAGGGCACCGGCGAGCTCAAGACCGTCCCGCTGGAGCGTTACGAAGAGGCCGAGGTCTTCTTCGGCAACTGACAGCGGTAACTGACAGCGGCAACTGACAGTGCTGTGATGAATGCCGGGGACCTCCGTCCCCGGCATTTCTCATGAGCATGAACGTGAGAAGGGAACCTCGTTGTCCAAGCACACCGTCGCGGTCCTCGGCACCGGGAAGATCGGCGAGCTGGTCCTCTCCGGGCTGCTCCGCTCCGGCCACCCGGCCTCGAACCTGCTGGTCACCGCCCGTCGCCCGGACCGGGCCGCCGAGCTGACCGAGCGTTACGGCGTCGCGGTGGTGGACAACGCCACGGCGGTGGCGAAGGCGGACATCCTGGCCGTCGCGGTCAAGCCGCAGGACGCCGGTGCCCTGCTCGGCGAGATCGGCGCCCAGGTCTCCGCGGAGAAGCTGGTGGTCTCGCTCTGTGCCGGCCTGCCGACCGGCTTCTTCGGCGCGCGCCTGCCCGAGGGCACCCCGGTGGTCCGGGTCATGACCAACACGCCGGCCCTGGTCGACCAGGCGATGAGCGCGATCTCGCCCGGCCCGCACGCCACCGCCGAGCACGTGGCGCTCGCCGAGGAGCTGTTCACGCCGCTCGGCGCCACGATCCAGGTCCCCGAGTCGCAGCAGGACGCGGTCACCGCGCTCTCCGGCTCCGGCCCGGCGTACTTCTACCTGCTGGCCGAGTCGATGATCGAGGCGGGCGTGCTGCTCGGCCTGCCCCGCCAGACCGCCCAGGAACTGGTCGTGCAGACCGCCTTCGGCTCCGCCAGCCTGCTCCGCGATTCCGGCGAGCACCCGGTCAAGCTCCGCGAGGCGGTCACCTCCCCGGCCGGCACCACCGCCGCGGCCATCCGCGAGCTGGAGAACCACGGCGTCCGCGCCGCCCTGCTGGACGCGCTGGAGGCCGCCCGCGACCGGGCCGCGGAGATCGCCGACCGGGCCAGGTGACTCAGTACCAGATGGCGATCCGGGTGCCGTCGTCCTCCTCCGGGGGGCTGGGGTGGCTCAGGGCGGCGCCGGTCGCCACCCGGTGTGCCGTCCAGGCCACCGCCGCGGCGTCCAGGATGTCGTCGGGCGGGGCCTGGCCCGCGGGGCCGAGCTGGTCCGGCAGGACGATGCCGTTGCGGGCCAGCAGCTCGCGGCGGCGGGCCTGACCGGCCCAGGTCTTCTTCGCGTACGGCAGCGGCTCCCCCGCCATGGTCCGGAACGACACCTCGGGGTGGGCCTCGAAGAGCAGGCCCGGATGGCGCTCCCAGAGGGCGTTCGCCTCCAGCAGCTTCGGGCGCAGCGCCCACGACTGACGGCTGAGCCCGGCGCCGGTCAGCTCGCGGCAGAGCCGGTTGGCGGTGGCGAAGTCGGGCTCCATCCAGACGGCGCGCGGCGGCACCCGGAAGACGCTGCCGCGGCGCGGGCCCAGCTGGTCGGCGGCGAGGGTGTCGGCGGCACGCCAGCGGTCGGGCAGCATGCCGAGGGGGATGTCGACGCCGATCACCGCGGCGCCGGAGCTGCCGGCGACGATCTCGTACAACGTGGACGCCAGGACGGCCCGGCCGAAACTGCCGTCGCGGAGCTCGACGCCGACCCAGCCGAGGGCGTACGCGTCCACCCCGATCACGTGGAGGCTCATCGGCGGCTCAGCGGGGCAGGTGCTTCTCGACGACGGCGAGCAGCTCGGGGTCGTCCGGGACGGTGCCCGGATCGAAGCGAGCGGCCACCGTGCCGTCCGGCGACACCACGAACTTCTCGAAGTTCCACCGGACGTCCGGCCCGCCGCCGATCAGCTCCCGGTAGAGCGGGTGTCGGCCCGGCCCGTTGACCTCGACCTTCTCCGTCAACGGGAAGGTGACCCCGTAGTTGACCCGGCAGAACTCCTCGATCTCGTCCGCCGTACCGGGTTCCTGGTGGGCGAACTGGTCGCAGGGCACCCCGATCAGGGTCAGCCCGCGGTCGGCGTAGGTCTCGTAGAGGGTCTGCAGCCCGTCGTACTGCGGGGTCAGTCCGCAGCGCGAGGCCACATTGACCACCAGCAGGACCCGACCGCGGTAGCGGTCCAAATCGGTCGTGCCGCCGGTGAGGGCGCCAATGCTGACGTCGAAGATGGTCATGCCGGAAGACTACTGGTAGTGGCCACGTGAATGCACGCCGTGTTCGTCGAGGGAGGGGTATTAAAGCGACCTTAAAGGTCGTGACCTGCCTTGACTCCTGTTAATCGATGTGACTACCGTCTCCTCAACCCCTCTTTCTGGAAAGTTTCCTAAAAATTGAGGAGACCCCCGTGGGCAAATCCCTCCGCCGGGCGCTGCTCGCCGGTGCGCTGGTGATCGCGGCATCCGCCGCGGTCCCCTTCGTGCCGGCGTCCGCGGCGACCGCGTGTGCCACCGCCTGGAGCTCCACGTCCGTCTATACGGCCGGTAACGCGGCCTCGCAGAACAGCCACAACTACACCGCCAAGTGGTGGACCCAGGGCGAGTCCCCGGACACCCACAGCGGGACCTGGGACGTCTGGACCGACGCCGGTGCCTGCTCCGGCACCACCACGCCGACGACCTCACCGACCACCACGGCGCCGACCAGCGCCTCGCCGACCCCGACCACCGGGACCAGCACCGGGACCAGTGGGAAGAACGTGGTCGGGTACTTCACCGAGTGGGGCGTCTACGGCCGGCAGTACTTCGTCAAGAACCTGGTCACCTCCGGGCAGGCGGCGAAGATGACCCATGTGCTGTACGCCTTCGGCAACACCACCGGCGGACAGTGCTCGATCGGCGACTCGTACGCCGACTACGACATGGCGTACACCACGGCGAACAGCGTCGACGGGGTCGCCGACACGTGGGACGCCGGCGCGCTGCGGGGCAACTTCAACCAGCTGCGCAAACTCAAGAAGCTCTACCCCAACCTGAAGATCATCTGGTCGTTCGGCGGCTGGACCTGGTCGAGCGGGTTCACGGCGGCGGCGGCGAACCCGACCGCGTTCGCGGACTCCTGCTACAACCTGATCAAGGATTCCCGCTGGTCGGACGTCTTCGACGGGATCGACATCGACTGGGAGTACCCGAACGCCTGCGGGCTGAGCTGTGACACCAGCGGGACCGACGCGTACGCCAAGGTGATCACCGCGCTGCGGAACAGGTTCGGCTCCAGCTTCCTGATCACCTCGGCCATCTCGGCCGACGGCTCGTCCGGTGGCAAGCTCGACCTGGCCGACTACGCTACCGGGATCGCCCAGCTCAACCTGGTCTTCCCGATGACGTACGACTACTTCGGCGCCTGGGCGAGCACCGGCCCGACCGCACCGCACTCGCCGCTGACGTCGTACACCGGCATCCCCACCGCCGGCTTCTACTCGGACGCGGCGATCCAGAAGCTCAAGGCCAAGGGCGTCTCGCCCAGCAAGATCCTGCTCGGCATCGGCTTCTACGGCCGCGGCTGGACCGGGGTCACCCAGGCGGCGCCGGGCGGCACCGCGACCGGGGCGGCGACCGGCACCTACGAGGCGGGCATCGAGGACTACAAGGTCCTCAAGACCAGCTGCCCGGCCACCGGAACGATCGCGGGTACGGCGTACGCGTACTGCGGCACCAACTGGTGGAGCTACGACACCCCGGCGACCATCGCGACCAAGATGGCGTACGTGAAGGCGCAGGGTCTCGGCGGTGCCTTCTTCTGGGAGGCCTCCGGCGACACCGGCAACGGGGAGCTGGTCAGCGCGATGGCCGGCAACCTCTGATCCCTTCGGTTGGGAAGCGGGGCACCGGGCGCGAGCCGGGTGCCCCTCTTTCGTAGGCTTTTCGGTATGCGCCGTGAGTGGCACCAGCTCAGTCACCCGGGAGTCGCGACCTCCCGCCCCTCGACCGACTCCGCCGAGGACGAGGCCCTCGGTCTCGACCACTGGCGGACCCTGCCTCGCGTGCAGATGCCGCCCTGGCCGGACATGGACGAGGTCGCCTCGGTCTGCAAGGTCCTGGAGAACGTCCCGTCGATCGTCGCGCCCTACGAGGTCGACCAGTTGCGGGCCAAGCTCGCCGACGTGTGCGAGGGGCGGGCGTTCCTGCTCCAGGGCGGCGACTGCGCCGAGACGTTCGCCGACAACACCGAGAGCCACCTGCTCGCCAACGCGCGCACGCTGCTGCAGATGGCGGTCGTGCTGACGTACGGCGCGTCGATGCCGGTGGTCAAGGTGGCCCGGGTCGCCGGGCAGTACACCAAGCCGCGCTCGGCGCTGACCGACTCGCTCGGCCTCCCGGCGTACCGCGGCGACATGATCAACTCGCTGGACCCGGACGAGAAGGCCCGGATCGCCGACCCGCAGCGGATGATCCGCGCGTACGCGAACTCGGCCGCCGCGATGAACATGCTCCGCGCCTACCTCGCCGGTGGCCTCGCCGACCTGCACGGGCTGCACGACTGGAACAAGGACTTCGTCCGGGCCTCGCCGGCCGGCGAGCGCTACGAGGCGATCGCCCGGGAGATCGACCGCGCGCTCGACTTCATCCGCGCCTGCGGCATGACCGACGCCGAGGCGCTGCGCACGGTCAGCCTCTACTGCTCGCACGAGGCCCTCGCCCTGGAGTACGACCGGGCCCTCGCCCGCGTCTCCGGCGGCAAGGCGTACGGGCTCTCCGGCCACTTCCTCTGGATCGGCGAGCGCACCCGCCAGCTCGACCACGCGCACATCGACTTCATCAGCCGGATCGCCAACCCGATCGGCGTCAAGCTGGGCCCCTCCACCAGCCCGGAGACCGCCATCGAGCTCTGCGAGAAGCTGAACCCGGAGAACATCCCGGGCAGGCTCACCCTGATCAGCCGGATGGGCAACGGCAAGGTGCGCGACGCGCTCCCGCCGATCGTGGAGAAGGTGCACGCCACCGGCGCCAAGGTGGTCTGGCAGTGCGACCCGATGCACGGCAACACCCACGAGTCGTCGAACGGCTACAAGACCCGCCACTTCGACCGGGTCGTCGACGAGGTGCTCGGCTACTTCGAGGTGCACCGCGGCCTCGGCACCCACCCGGGCGGCATCCACATCGAGCTGACCGGCGAGGACGTCACCGAGTGCCTCGGCGGCGCCCAGGGCATCGAGGACCTCGACCTGCCGGACCGGTACGAGACGGCCTGCGACCCGCGGCTCAACACCCAGCAGAGCCTGGAACTGGCGTTCCTGGTCGCGGAGATGCTCCGTGGCTGACTTCCGGTCGGACACGGTCACCCGCCCCACCCCGGGGATGCGGGAGGCCATGGCGTCCGCCGTCGTCGGCGACGACGTGTTCGGCGACGACCCGACCGTGAACGCGCTGGAGCAGCACGTCGCGGCGCTCTTCGGGCACGAGGCGGCGCTCTTCGCGCCGTCCGGCACGATGGCCAACCAGATCGCCCTGCAGCTCGTCGTCCCGCCCGGCGGCGAGCTGCTGGCGGACGCGGACGCGCACGTGGTGACGTACGAGATGGGTGCCGCCGCCGCGCTCGGCGGCATCTCCACGCGTACCTGGGCGTCCACCGGCGCCAAGGTGAACGTCGACCGGGTGGCCCGGATGATCCGCCCGGCCGGCTTCCCGTCGGTGCCGACCGCGGCGATCGCCGTCGAGCAGACCCACAACCTCGGCGGCGGTGGCGTCATCCCGCTCTCGGTCCTGCACGACCTGCGCGCGGTCGCCGACGCCCACCGGCTCGCCGTGCACTGCGACGGCGCCCGGATCTGGCACGCGCACGTCGCCGACGGCGTGCCGCTGGCCACCTACGGCGCGCTCTTCGACACGCTCTCGGTCTGCCTCTCCAAGGGCCTCGGCGCGCCGGTCGGCTCGCTGGTGATCGGCAGCCGCGAGCGGATCGCCCGCGCCCGGGTGATCCGCAAGCGGCTGGGCGGCGGCATGCGCCAGACCGGCATCCTGGCCGCGGCCGGCCGGTACGCCCTCGACCACCACGTCGGCCGCCTGGCCGAGGACCACGCCCGCGCCCGCCGGCTGGCCGAGGGCCTGGCCCCGCTCGGCGTGGTCGACCCGGACCGGATCCGCACCAACCTGGTCCCGCTCGACCTGGCGAAGTCCCCGCTGGACGCCCCGGCGCTGGCCGGCGCGGCGGCGAAGCGCGGCGTCCACCTCGCCGCCATGCTGCCGGACACGGCCCGCCTGGTCACCCACCTCGACGTCACCGACGAGGACGTCGACGAGGCTATCGCCGTGCTGACGGTTCTGCTCTCCTGACGCCCGCCGCCGCTGCCGTTCCCCTGGCGCCTGCCGCTGCCGCTCTCTTGGCGCCCGCCGCCGCGAAGCCGCGGATCAGCGGGTGCGGGTCGGTCCCGTCGCCCGCCAGCTCCGGCTGGAAGAGCGTGGCCAGGAAGAACGGGTGGCCGGGCAGTTCGGCCACCCGCACCTCCCCGCTCTCGTCGTGCCCGGTGAACCGCATGCCGTGCTCGCTCAGCAGGGCCAGGTGCTTCGCCGAGACGCCGTAGCCGCAGTGGTACCGCTCGACCGTCCGGGACGTGCCGAGCAGCCGCTCCACCAGCGAGCCGGGCGCCAGGTCGACGGCCGCCTCGTGCCCGGCGAGCGAGCAGGCCAGCTCCACGATCAGCTCGTCCGCGCCGTCCGTCGCGGCGGCGGTGCCGTTCGCGCCGTCTGTGCCGTACTCCGCGTGCCGCGCGGTCGGGAAGCCGCAGACGTCGCGGGCGAAGTCGAGCATGGCGTGCTGGAAGCCGGCGCAGGTGCCGAGGAACGGGATCCCCTCGGTGCGGGCGGTCCGGGCCGCGGTGACGGCGCCGGCCTCGCTCGCGTACGGGCTCCCCGGCAGCAGCCAGATCCCGCTGAAGTCGCGCAGCGCCGCCGGGTCCTCGGCCGCAGGCGTCGGGATCCAGTACGCGTCGACGTCGGTGTGCTCGCGCAGCGCGTCCAGGATCAGCGGGATCCGGGCGTGTGCTCGTACGCTGGGTGATCGGTCTCCGACCAGGGCGATCGTCATCATGAGTCCATCGTCGTCCGCTCCCGAGATCACGTCCAACGATCGTTTGTGGCGTCGGCATTAGCATCACTGATGTGGACCCGCACCTGCTGCGTACCTTCGTCGCCGTCGCCGAGACCGGCTCGTTCTCGGCCGCCGCCGACCGGCTCGCCTTCACCCAGTCGGCCGTCTCCCAGCAGATCGCCGCGCTCGAGTCCGACCTGGGCACCCCCCTGCTGACCCGGCGGCCGGTCACCCTCACCGCGGCCGGTTCCCGCCTGCTGCGTCACGCGAGACTGCTTCTGGTACGCATGGAGGCCGCCCGTGCCGACGTGACGCGCTCGGTCGTCCCGCCCGGCCGGCTGGTCCTCGCCGTGACCCCGCTCGCCTGGACCGGCGCGGTGGCCGGTGCGCTCGCCGAGCTCCGCGCCGCGTCCACCCGCCTGAGCACCCGTCTGCTGATCACCGCATACGACCGGGCCGTCACCCTGGCCGTGACCGGCGAGGCGGACCTGGCACTGGCCGACGGCTTCACCGCGCCCAGCGACCCGCTGCGGCTGCCCGACCCGGGTGCCGCCTCCGCCGTACGGGTCACCGAGAGCCCGGCCGTGCTCGCTCTGCCCACGGCGCATCCGCTGGCCGCCCGTTCCGCGGTCTCCCTGGCCGACCTCGCCGACGCGTACTGGATCGACGCCCCGGAGATCGCCCCGTTCACCCGGCTGCCGGTGGACGGGCTGCGGGCCGGGACCCGCTACGAGGGCACCGACGCCACGGTCCTGACCGGACTGATCGCCACCGGTCACGGCCTGGCCGTCCTGCCCGCCCCGGTGGCCGCGGCGGCATCCGGCGTGGCGGCCGTCCCGATCACCGCGCCCCGCCTGGTCCACCGGATCGAGCTGCTGCGCTCCCCGGCCGTCCCGGACCCCGCCGACCCGGCCGCCCGATTCGCCGCCCTGCTCACCGGTGACAGCTAGCCGACCGTTCACGGTCACCGGTACGGCATCGACCGATCCCGGTCCCTCCGGGTCATCCGGACCACCACCGACTATCGCCAGCCGACCGGCCGGGGCGCCCTGGATCGCCGGCTCACCGCCTGCGGGGTGCCGCCCGGCCGGTCCGCGAACGAACCCTGGCGGGCGGGGCCGGCGATCCGCGGGTGGCGGTGGCGTCCGCGGCCGGGTCCTGGCCCGTGTGCGCCGGCCGGTCCGGCTCACCGTGAGCGGAGGGCCGCCTCGATGCGCAGGAGCAGGCCGCTGATCAGCAGGACCGATCCGGCGAGAGCCCAGCCGGCCCGGCCGGTCGCGAAGCCGAAGGCCGCCACCACCGCGCCGACCAGTGCGCCGGTCGTCCCCACGGCCAGGATCGCGTTCGCCGCTCTGTCGTACCCCATGGACGCCCAGGTTACGGCGTACCGGGGGAGAGGTGTTGAAGTGAGCGTGATCGGTCGTCTAGCGCAGCGTCTTGAGGAGCGCGATGTCGGCGGCGTGGCCCTCGTGCTCGACCGAAGGGGTCTCCACGATGACCGGCACCCCGGCCGCCGCCGGATGGCGGAAGAGCTCGGCGAACGGCTTCTCGCCGATCGTGCCCTTGCCGATCGTCTCGTGGCGGTCGCGGGTGGAGCCGCACGCGTCCTTCGAGTCGTTGGCGTGGATCAGCTGAAGACGGCCCGGGCCCGCCGCCGCGACCAGGGCGTCCAGGGTCTCGGTCATGCCGCCCGGGGTGGCCAGGTCGTGGCCGGCCGCCCAGGCGTGGCAGGTGTCGAAGCAGACGCCGAGCCACGGGTGGTCCTCGACCGCCGCCAGATAGGCGGTCAGGTCCTGCACCTTGGAGGCCAGGCTGCGCCCGCCGCCCGCGCTCGGCTCGACCAGCAGCCGCGGCAGGCCCTCGGCGGACGCCCGGTCCAGCAGCGGCAGCAGCTGCTCGTGCAGCTGGTGCATGGCCTTCTCGGCGTGCGCCTCGTCGACCGAGCTGCCGGCGTGGTAGACCACCGCCGTCGCGCCGATCGCTTTACCGCGGAGCAGCGCGTGCTCGAGGGTGGCGATCGAGCGCTCGACGGTCAGCTCCGTCGGCGAGCCGAGGTTCACCAGCAGTGACGCGTGGATGTACGCCGGGATCGCCCGCTCGCCGATGCCGTCGCGGAACAGCACGTCCTGCTTCGGGTCGCCGGGCGGCAGGGCCCAGCCACGCGAGTTGGAGACGTACACCTGCAGGGTCTCCGAGCCGGCGGCGTCGACGTACGGGAGGGCGGCCTTGGCCAGCCCACCCGACGTCTTCGTGTGTGACCCGATCCTATTCGTCAAAAACACTGGAGTACGACCGTGCTCTGCGGGTTCACCTGGGTGTTCGCACCCGGGTTCTGTGCCCGGACGGTCCCGTTCGCGTTGAAGTTCAGCTGTGCCACCAGGCCCAGACCCTCCAGTGTCGCCTTCGCCTGCTGGCACGGCTGGTTGTTCAGATCGGGGACGGTGACCAGCGCCGGGCCCTTGCTGACGTCGAGGGTGACCTCGTCGTTCTTCGCGGCGCCGGTGCCGGCCTTCGGCGACTGCCCGATGACCGTGTCGGCCGCCTCGTCGGACTCCTGGTAGCGCTCGACCACGGTGAGGCCGAGGCCGGAGAGCGTGGACCGGGCCTCGTTGATGTTCTTGCCGACCAGGTCCGGGATGGTGATCGGGTTCTTGCCCTTGCTGAGCACCACGGTGACCGTGTCGCCCGGCTTGACCTCCTCGCCGGCCTTCGGATCGGTGGAGACCACCGAGCCCTCCGGGATGGTGTCCGAGTAGACCGCGGTGCCCTGCTTGACCGTGACGCTGATCGCCTCGAGCTCGGCCTGCGCGCCGGCCTTCTCCTGGCCGACCACGTCGGGCACCGGGTGCACCTCGGGGCCGAGGGAGAGGGTCAGGGTGATGGTGTCGCCCTTGACCACCCGCTCGTTGGGGCCCGGGTTCTGGCTGACCACCGAGTCCTTCGCCACGCCGTCGTCGTACGCCCCGTCGCCGTAGATGACGCCGAAGCCCTCCTGCTCGGCGATCTTCTCGGCCTGGGCCTGCGTCAGGTTCACCAGGTTCGGCGCGTCGGTGTAGCGCCCGGAGGTGACCCACCAGGTGCTGCCGATCACGACCAGCGCCATCACCGCGATCAGCGAGATCATGAAGATCCGCCGCCGGTCGCCGAAGAAGCCGCCGTCGTGGTGCTGCTCGGAGCGGTGGTACGTGGCGGGTTCCCGCCGGGCCGGGCCGGCCTGCTCGGGCAGCCGGGCCCACGAGGGGCGCTGCTGGCCCGCGGGCGGCTGACCGTACATGTTCACCGGCGGCACGAGGGCCGTCGCGTCCACCTGGGGCACCAGGCTGGTGGCGTCGGCGTCCCGCGGGCGGGCCGGGACCTGCGGGATCAGCGCGGTCGGCACGTGGGCCGAGCCGATGTTCTCCCGGACGCCCTGTACCGCGGCGAGCAGGCCGCCGGCGTCGGTGGGGCGTTCGCCCGGGTTGCGCCGGGTGGCCCGGGCGACCAGGTCGTCGAGCTGCCGGGGGAGTCCGGGAACGATCGTCGAGGGCGCGGGCACGTCGTTGTCCACGTGCCGCCAGGCCACCTCGATCGGCTCGCCGCCGTCATACGGCACCCGGCCGGTGAGCATCTCGAAGAGCACGATGCCGGCCGAGTAGACGTCGGTGCGCGCGTCGGCCTGCCCGCTCTGGACCAGCTCGGGTGCGACGTACGCCACGGTCGCCATCAGCTGGCCGGACTCGTCCACGGTGCTCGCCTCGATGGCGCGGGCCAGCCCGAAGTCGGCGACCTTGACCACGGCGTCGACCAGGTCGGCGGTGCCGGCGCTGGGCGCCTCGGCGACCAGCACGTTCTCCGGTTTGACGTCGCGGTGCACCAGGCCGGCCCGGTGCGCGGCGGCGATCGCGGCGAGCATCTGTTCCATGATCGCCAGCGTCTCGACCGGGGTCAGCCGGACCCGCTGGGAGAGCAGGTCGCGCAGCGTACGGCCCTGGACGAACTCCATCACGAGATAGGGCAGGCCCTGGTGGCGGCCCTGGTCGTAGACGGCGACGACGTTCGGGTGGGTGAGCCGGGCGATCGTCTGCGCCTCGTCGGCGAACCGGTCGACGAAGTGGACGTTCGTGGCCTGCGACGGGTGGATGATCTTGAGCGCGACGGTGCGCCCGAGCCGCTCGTCGGTGGCGCGGTACACGGTCGCCATGCCACCACGGGCGACGCGACCGGTGATCCGGTAGCGCCCGTCAATCGTTGTGCCGATCAACGTATCGGCGACTGTGGTGTCCATCGGCGTGAAGTGTATGTGTCTTTCCCGTGGGGGTGGCCCAGGATGTCACAGCTGAGTCCAAACGGGTACCCAACCGTGGATGACCTGCGACGATTAGCGGCCACCCGGTAGCCAAAAGCGATTTATCCGTTCTTGTTCCAGTGTCGGCGGTCGTGCGGGCGCCGCACCGGCGGCTCCTCGGTGGGGTCCTCGGGCGTCGTCGCCGGAGAACTGGACACCGGCGCCGAGCTGGGCGAAGGCGGCTCGGTCGGGGTCGGAACCGGCGGTGTGACGCAGTCGCAGGGCGGGGTGGTCGCGCGCGGGGCGGGTGCGGTCTTCGTCACTCGATGGGTGGGCGTCGTTTTCTCCTTTCTCTCCGGAATGTCTGCTGTACGGGGACGGGCCGCGGTGCCCGGTTGGGCGAGCGTGTGGGGGCCGTTTCCCATCTTCGACTTATCCGACTTCTCCCGCTTTCTCGGCGGGGGAGTGGTCTCGGTCTCCTCGGGGGCCGCGCCGGGTGTGGCCGCCGTCGCCTCCCGGACCGTGGACGCCGCGCTCAGCCCTCGCGTCACGATCAGGTACGACCCGCCACCCCCGACCGCGGCCAGCAGGCAGAACGCCAGGACCGCGGCGAAGCGCCGGGGCGGCACCGCGCCGGGCTCGGCCGGCCCCGGCGGCAGATCCACCATCGAGCCGTGGAACGTGCTCATCCCGGTCGAGGTGACGTCCGGCCCGTCGTACTGCTCGGCGGTCCGGCGGCCCAGGTCGTACTTGACCGAGCGCCAGGCCCCGGCCACCTCGCCGCGGATCCTCCGCCACAGGCTCATCAACTGCACTCCGATCTGGTCTGGCAGGCTTGTACGCGTGAGCGAAAACGTCACCACCGACCCGGCCGGATGGATCACCCTGCCGGACGTCTCCGAGAAGCTCGGCGTGTCGATCAGCAAGGTCCACCAGATGATCCGCGACGGTGACCTGCTGGCCGTCCGCCGCGAGGGCATCCGGGTGGTTCCTTCCGAACTGATCGCCAACGAGACCGTCCGGAAGCACCTGCCCGGCATCCTGACCCTGCTCCGCGACGCCGGGTATAACGACGAAGAGGCCGTCCGGTGGCTCTACGCACCGGACGAGTCACTCGGCGGCACGGCCGCGCTCGCCCTCGGCGGCCACCAGGCCCGCGAGGTCAAGCGCCGCGCCCAGGCCGTCGGCTTCTAGCGTCCATGGCCCGCTTCGGCTACCTGTCCGTCCTCGCCGGCTGCCTGCTCGCGGCGCTCTGGCTGGAGCCGATCCTCAAGGTCAACGTCCTGCGCCGCTGGCGCCGCCTGCTCCTGACCATCCTGCCGGTGGCGATCGTCTTCACCCTCTGGGACGTCGCCGCGATCGCCGCCGGCCACTGGACCTTCGACCCCGGCCAGATCACCGGCGTCCACCTTCCCGGCGGCCTCCCGCTGGACGAGGTTCTGTTCTTCCTGGTCGTCCCGCTCTGCGCGATCCTGGGGTTCGAGGCCGTCCGCGCGGTCCTGCGCCGGCCCGCCGGCGACGAGCCGTCCGGCGCCGAGTCTGCCGGCACCGAGTCTGCCGGCACCGGGCCCGCCGGCACCGGGCGTGAGCCGTGACCTACACCGCCGCCGCGCTGCTCGGCGTGGCCGTCACCGCGGTGATCGACCTCGCCGTCCTGCGTACCCGGCTGCTCACCCGAGCGGTCTTCTGGGCGACGTACCCGATCATCTTCACGTTCCAGCTGCTCTCCAACGGCATCCTCACCGGCCGCCGCATCGTGATCTACGACCCCGGCGCCATCCTCGGCCTGCGCCTGGCGTACGCCCCGGTCGAGGATCTCCTCTTCGGCTTCGCCCTGATCCTGCTCACCCTCTCGATCTGGGTGGCCCTCGGCCGTCGTGGCATCCAGCGCACCCCGGCGGCCGGCGAGGGAAGCGCGCTCCTGAAGCGTCTCCACGACCGCCGCGGGTGATCGGGCGGAGCACTGGTCAGACGGTGCGGCGGGTGGCGGCGTCTGCCAGGCGGCGCAGGACGGCCCGGGCGTCGTCGTCGATCGGGGCCTGGGCGAGAGCGGCCAGCGACGACGCCATCAACTCGTCGATGCGGGACTCGGTGGCCGCCAGCGCGCCGCTGTCGCGGATGACGGCGCGCAGCCGCTCGACCCCCGTGTCGTCCAGGGCCGGGTCGCCGAGCGCGGCGTCCAGCTCGGCCCGGGTGGTGTCGTCCAGCGCCGCGAACGCCGCGGCTATCAGGTAGGTGCGCTTGCCCTCGCGCAGGTCGTCCCCGGCGGGCTTGCCGGTCTGCGCGGGATCCCCGAAGACCCCGAGGACGTCGTCCCGGAACTGGAACGCCTCCCCGAGGGGCAGCCCGAAGGCCGAGTAAGCAGCCGAGACCGCCGGGTCCGTCCCCGCCAGGGCGGCACCCAGCAGGAGTGGTCGCTCCACGGTGTACTTCGCCGCCTTGTAGCGGGCCACCTTGTGCGCCCGCTGGACCGAGGTGTCCCCGGTGGCCTGGGTGAGCACGTCCAGGTACTGCCCGACGGTCACCTCGGTCCGCATCCGGTCGAAGACCGGCCGCGCGCGGGCCAGGTCGGCGAAGGGCAGCCCGGACTCGTGCAGCAGCGTGTCGGACCAGACCAGGGCCAGGTCGCCCAGGAGCACCGCGGCGCTGTCGCCGAAGCCGGACGCGCCACCCCGCCAGCCCGCGCCGGTGTGCAGCATCTGGAACCGGCGGTGCACCGAGGGCTCGCCGCGCCGGGTGTCCGAACGGTCCATCAGGTCGTCGTGGATCAGGGCGCTGGCCTGCACCAGCTCCAGCGAGGCGACGGCCGCCACGATCTCGTCCGAGTCGACACCGCCGGCGCCGCGGAAGCCCCAGTACGCGAACGCGGGCCGCAGCCGTTTGCCGCCGCCCAGCACGAACTCCGAGACCGTCCCGGCGACCTCGGCGAGCTCCGGGTCGATCTCCAGCAGGTGATCACGCTGTCCGGAGAGGAAGTGGGTCAGCGCCTTGTCGACCCGTGGTCGCAGTCCGGCGAGATCGAGCGGGGAGTTCGTCACAACCGCGACGCTACTTGTTCGGGCAGGTCACCTCGTTCACCGGCCCGGTACAGTGCGGGTGTGTCTCTCGGTCTTCCCTCCCGGCTGCCCGGCGCCCCGTCCGTGGGCGCGTTGATCCGTGGTGAGACTCCGACGTTCTCGTTCGAGTTCTTCCCGCCCAAGACCGCGGAGGGCGAGCGTCTGCTCTGGCAGACCATCCGTGAGCTGGAGTCGCTGCGCCCGAGCTTCGTCTCGATCACGTACGGCGCCGGCGGGAGCACCCGGGACACCACGGTCGCGGTGACCGAGCGGGTGGCGACCGAGACCACGTTGCTCCCGATGGCGCACCTGACCGCGGTGAACCACTCGGTCGCCGACCTGCGGAACGTGATCGGCCGGCTGGCCGGCGCGGGCATCCGCAACGTGCTGGCGTTGCGCGGCGACCCGCCGGGCGACCCGATGGGCGCGTGGGTCCGCCACCCCGACGGCGTGCTCTACGCCGAGGAACTGGTCCGGCTGATCCGCGAGGCCGGCGACTTCAGCGTGGGGGTGGCCGCGTTCCCCTACAAGCACCCGCGCTCCGCCGGCGTCGAGGACGACACCCGCAACTTCGTGCGCAAGTGCCGGGCCGGCGCGGAGTACGCGATCACCCAGATGTTCTTCGACGCCGACGACTACCTGCGCCTGCGCGACCGGGTGGCGGCCACCGGCTGCGACACCCCGATCGTGGCGGGGGTGATGCCGGTGACCCGGATGGGCACGATCGAGCGGGCCACCCAGCTCTCCGGGGCGCCGTTCCCGCCGGCCCTGCTGCGCCGGTTCGAGCGGGTGGCCGGGGACGAGCGGGCGGTCCGCGAGCTGGGCATCGAGACCTGCTCGGCGATGTGCGCGCGGCTGCTCGACGAGGGCGTCCCGGGCATCCACTTCATCACGCTGAACCGGTCGACCGCGACCCGCGAGGTCTGGCAGCTACTGGCCCCGGCCGAAGTGGCCGCCGCGGCGTGACGACCGGGCCATGACCTGGGACGAGTACGCGACGGCCTGGTCACGGCTGCACGGCGGCTTCGACCCGCGCGCGGCGAACGGGATCGTCCGCCGGTGGGTGCTCACGGCGTACACCATGGGAAGTTGGCTCGGTCGCCGGCGGGTGTCGCCGATGAGCGTGACCACGACGGGCCTGGGGGTGTGCCTGGCCGTGCCGCTCGCGGCGCTGGCCGGCGGGCCGGGGCTGGTGCTCGGCGCGGCGCTGGTGCTGCTCGCGGCGGTGGTGGACGGCCTGGACGGCGCGGTGGCGGTGGTGACCGGCCGGGTGACGAGGACCGGTTTCGTGTACGACTCGGTGGCCGACCGCCTCGGTGAGCTGGCCTGGCTCGCGGCCTTCTGGGTGGCGGGCGCCCCGGGATGGCTGATCGTGATCACCGGCGCGGTGTCCTGGCTGCACGAGTACGTGCGTGCCCGCGCGGCCGCCGCCGGGATGTCCGAGATCGGCACGGTGACCGTGGGGGAGCGGCCGACCCGCGCGCTGGCCGCCGGGTTCGGCCTGCTGGCGGCGGCCCTGGGCGTGGTCTGGCCGCCGGTCGCGCTCTGGCTGGCCCTGCAGTGCGCCGGCCTCGCGCAATTGTCGGCCGCCGTCCGCCGCGCATTGGCCTGACCTTTTAATCGGTTGTCCGCTGTCGATACCGAGCCTTACCGTCGTTGCAGCAAAACGACGAAAGCCCAGCTCAATCGGGGGGTGAATTCGGTATGAGCGCGGTTCTGGTATTGAACGCGGACTTCGGGCCGCTGCACCGGGTCAGCCTTCGGCACGCGATCCGGATGCTGTTCCGTCAAGTGGCGGTGGTGCACGAGGCGCAGCCGGACGCGACGATCGGGGTCTATCAGGTGCCGACCGTGGTCCGGCTGGTGAGCTATGTGGTCACCCGCTGGCGGCACGGCCGCGGCCCGGGCTGGTCGCGGGCCGGCGTGCTGACCCGGGACGCCCGCGTCTGCGCCTACTGCGGCGCGCCCGCCTCGACCATCGACCACGTGCTGCCCCGGTCGCGCGGTGGCGCCAACGAATGGTCGAACACGGTCGCGGCCTGCCACCGCTGCAACAACCGGAAGGGCGACCGCACCCCCGCGGAGGCCCGGATGCCGCTGCGGATGACGCCGCGGGCGCCGCTCTGGTCCGCCTTCGCCTGAGATGATCATCCCGGAGCGGTCGTCCGCTTCGGGATAATCTGGTGACATGCCAGCACCACAGCGCACCCAGCTCGACATCAGCCGCCTGCTCAACGAGGCCGGCCACAGCATGACGAATCGGCTGGCCGCCGCGCTCGCCGAGGTCGACCTGACGCCGCGGATGCAGTGCGTGCTGATCCACGCCCTGGAGGAGGAGCGCACCCAGATCCAGCTGGCCGCGCTCGCCGGCGTGGACAAGACGACGATGGTCGGCACCGTCGACGAGCTGGAGCGGCGCGGTCTCGCCGAGCGCCGCCCGTCCGCGACCGACCGGCGGGCCCGGATCATCGCGGTCACCGAGAAGGGCCGGCTCGCCGCCGAGGAGGGGCAGCGCATCGTCGACCGGGTGCACGGCGCGGCGCTCGACGAGTTTCCGGCGGCGGCCCGGACAGCCTTCCTCGACCTGCTCAGCGCGCTCGCCGTCACCGCAGAGGAGGGCCCGCAGGCGATCCGCCGCCCTCGCGGGAAATAGTTCCGAAGCAGATTATCTGCTACGGTCCGATGTATGACCTCTTCTCGTGGGGCGACTCTGACCGTGCTGTGCGCGGTGGCGCTGATGGTCGTGCTGGACAGCACGATCGTGGCCGTGGCGATCCCGGCCATCCAGCGCGATCTCGGCTTCACCCAGGCCGGGGTGGCCTGGGTGGTGAACGGCTACCTCGTCGCCTTCGCCGGCCTGCTGATCCTGGCCGGCCGGCTCGGCGACATCCTCGGCGACCGCCGGGTCTTCCTCACCGGGCTCGCCGTCTTCACCGCGGCCAGCCTGCTCTGCGGCCTCGCCCCGAACGCCGGCCTGCTGGTCGCCGGCCGCTTCGTGCAGGGCATCGGCGGCGCGTTCGCCTCGGCCGTGGTGCTCGGGATGATCGTCCGGCTCTACCCCGAGCCGGGACCGCAGGCCCGCGCCATGGGCATCTTCAGCTTCACCCAGGCCGGCGGCGCCGCGATCGGCTTCGTCGCCGGCGGCGTCCTCACCGACCTGGCCGGATGGCCCGCGATCTTCCTGATCAACGTTCCGATCGGCGTGGTCGCCTGGCTCGTCGCCCGCCGCCTGCTGTCCGGGGGCACGACCGTGGGCGGGCGCCTCGACATCCTCGGCGCCCTCCTGATCACGCTGAGCCTCTCCCTCGTCGTCTTCGCGATCGTCCGCGCGGTCGACCTGGTCGCCGCGGCTGCGGCCGTCGTCGCTTTCGCCCTTTTTCTGGTACGTCAAGCAGTCGCGTCCACCCCGCTCGTGCCCCCGCACCTGCTCCGCCGTGGCTGGCTGCTCGCCACCAACGGCACGGTCGTCCTGATCCTCGCCGCCGGGATGGGCTTCCAGTTCGTCAACACGCTCTTCCTGCAGCGGGTGATGGGCCTGGACACCCTGCACACCGGCCTGGCCTTCCTCCCCACGCCCGTGGTGATCGGCCTGGTCTCCCTGTTCGCCGCGGCCCGGCTGACCGCCCGCCTCGGCCCGCGCCCGGTCCTGATCGCCGGCCTCGCCCTGCTGGTCGCGGGCCTGTTCCTGCTCTCCCGGGCCCCGCTCCACCCGTCCTACGCGACCGACCTTCTGCCGGGCCTGGTCGTGATGGGCCTCGGCGTCGGCGTGACGGTCCCGTCGATCATGATGCTCGCCATGGCCGGCGCGTCCCCGGAGGAGACCGGCCTGATCTCCGGCCTGAACAACACGGCCCAGCAGGCGGGCGCCTCCCTGGGCCTGGCAACCCTCGCCGCCGTCGCCGCCCACCGCGTGTCCGCGACCCCGTCCCCGTCCGCCTTCCACGACGCCTACACCTCCGCCTTCCTGGTCGCCGCATGTTTCGCCGCCGCCGCCCTGTTCATCGCCGTGCTGGCCTTGCGCCACCCACCTTCCGCGCCGTCCGCGCCCGCCGCGTCCGCGCCCGCCGCGCTGGCGCCCACCGTGCCCGCGCCCGCCATTCCTGCTTCCGCTCCTGCCGCGCGGTGCCCGGGCTGAACCGCTCCCGGCTGCCTCTCGCGGCGGAGGGCGCCGGCGCGATCGCCGGCGGCCTCCTCGTCGGCCGCCTGCTGGCCCGGTTCTCCGCCACCCGGGTCGCCGCGCTCGGCGCCCTGCTCTTCGCCGCGGCCTGCGTGCTCTGGTCCCTCCCGTGGTGGCCCGCGATGATCATCGGTAGCGTCCTCGCCGGTCTCGGCCTCCCCTGGCCGTTGATCGCCGCCGTCACGGCCATCCAGACACACGCCCCGGACCGCCTGCTGGGCCGTGCCTCCGCCACCGGCACCATGCTGATGTTCGGCCCGATCGCCGTCGCCATCCCGCTCGGCGCGGCCCTGGTCACCCTCGGCGCCACCCCGATCCTGCTACTCGGCGCGGGCACGGTTCTCGCCGCCGCCGTCGGTGCGGCTCGCACGGGTGCGCCCGCGCGCTCCACAGCCGCAGCGGGGATCATGCGGGAGTGAGTGACATCGTCGTGGTCGGCGCCGGGGTCGGCGGCCTGTCCGTCGCCGCCCGCCTCGGCGCCGCCGGCCACCGGGTGACCGTCTTCGAGCGCTCCGCCTCGGTCGGCGGCAAACTGGCGTCCCACGAGCGGGACGGCTTCCGCTTCGACACCGGGCCGAGCCTGCTCACGCTGCCGCAGGTCTTCACCGGTCTCGGCCTGCGCCCCGATCCGCTCGACCCGGTCGTCCGGCACTTCTTCCCGGACGGCACGGTCCTCGACTCGTCCGCCTCGCACGACGTCTTCCTGGACCGGATCGCCGCCGCGCTGGGCGCCGGGGCCGCCCGGGACTGGGACCGCTTCTGGCGCCGGGCCGCCCGGATCTGGCACGCCTCCTGGGAATCGGTGCTGCAGCGCCCGGTGACCGCCGCCTCGCTGGCCCGGCTCTCCTGGCGGGTGCCCGACCTCGCCGCGATCGCGCCGGGCCGGTCGCTGCGCGCGCTGGGCCGCCACTATCTGCACGACTGGCGGCTGCGGATGCTGCTGGACCGCTACGCCACCTACACCGGCGCCGATCCGCGGCGGGCGCCCGCCGCGCTCGCCGCGATCCCCTACGCCGAGCTCACCTTCGGTGGCTGGTATCTGCCCGGCGGCCTGGTCACCCTGGCTGATTCGCTGCACGCTCAATGCCTTGCTTCCGGCGTACGCATCAAGCTCGACTCAACGATCACCGCGATCGAGGCGGACACCCGGGTGACCGGCGTGCGCCTCGCCGACGGCCGCCGTGTCCCCGCCGACGTGGTGGTCTCCAACGTGGACGCCGCGGCCCTCTACCGCGACCTGCTCCCCACCCCGTCCCGTCTGCCCGCCCTCACCGACCGCAGCCTCGCCGGCTTCGTCCTGCTCCTCGGCGTCCGCGCCCCGGCTCCCGATGCCCCCACTTCCGGCGCCCCGGCCCCGGGTCTCTCCGCAGGGGGCCTCGCCCACCACAACGTCTTCTTCCCGCGCAACTACGACGCCGAGTTCGACGCGGTCTTCGGCGCCCCCGGCCGTCGCGCCCGCCCGGCCGACGACCCGGCCGTCTTCGTGACCCGCCCGTCCGACCCGCTCGTCGCGCCGCCCGGCCACGAATCATGGTTCGTCCTGGTCAACGCCGCCCGCCACGGCACCGCGTGGTCCGCGGTGGACTGGCGCCGCCCGGGACTCGCCGAGGAGTACCGCGACCACATCCTCGCCCTGCTGGCCGCCCGCGGCGCCGACGTCCGGGACCGCCTGCTCTTCGCCGAGACCCGGACCCCCGCCGACCTGGCCGACGCGGCCGCCGCTCCGGGCGGCGCGATCTACGGCACGGCGGGCGGCCTGCTGCGCCCGTCGCACCGCGCCCCGATCCCCGGCCTCTTCCTGGTCGGCGGCTCGGTCCACCCGGGCGGCGGCCTCCCGATGGTCACCCTGTCGGCCCGGATCGTCGCCGACGAGATCGGCCCCGCCTGACCGGGTACGCGGTCACTCCGCGTGGGCGGCCAGGAACGCCTGGGCCATGCCGGAAGCCAGGTCCGCGGGGTTCTTCACCCCGATCACCTTGCCGCCGGTCGCCTTCGCCATGGCCTGCAGCGACGTCGTGTTCGCCGCCGACCCGTAGCCGACCGCGATCACCGGCACCGGCTTGGCCGGATCCTGCCCGTCCGACAGCTTCTTCAGGAACGTCGCCTGTGACATCGAGAACCGTGTTCCCCCGTCCGACCCGTCGGTGAGGACCACGACCACCGTGGCGGTGCCCTCACGTACGTGCCCGCGCATCTCGTCGACACCGTCCAGGACCGTCTGGAAGAGCGGCGTACCCGCATTGGTCACCGGTCGGTACCCGCCGATCTTCGTGGCCATCAGCTCGCGCCGGGCCTTGCCGCCGACGGCCTGGGAGATCGGGCCGAAGGCGACCTCCTCGGTGTGCGCGCTGTCGCCGCCGCCGAAGAACCACATGCCGATGCTGGTGTCCTCGCCGAAGAGCTGGGCGGCGCTGGCCCCGGACTCGCGGAGCAGCGCGGCCTTGGTGGTGGTCCGGCCGTCGTTGCCGGTGATCTTCTGGTTCATCGAGCCGGACGCGTCGATCAGCAGCAGGACCTGGAAGGCGAGCGAGCGGTAGCCGGTCCACTGCCGGGCCTCGCCGAGCAGCTCGGTGGGGTCGGCGGGCAGTTCGAGCGTGCCGGTGCTGGGCCGGTCGCGGAAGCCGGCGTCGGCCATGGCCGCCTCGGTGACGGCGGTGCGCAGCTTCTTGGCCAGGGCGGTGGGCGCGCCCTTGCGGATCGCGTACGGATAGTCCGCGTCCACCCTGCCGTCTCCCGGTACGACCCCGGCGACCTGCACCGGGTGACTGGTCGCGCGGTACGCCTCGACCTGCTGCTCGGTCGACGGGAACACGCCGACGGCGTAGACGGAGTTGGTCGCGTCGGCCTGCTCGCCCATCTTGCTGAGCAGCAGGGTCGGGTCGGCCTGGGCGTCCTGGAGCCGACTGCGCAGGGTGAGCGCCTGCAGCTGGGCGATGCCCGCGTCGGTGCTGGCCTGTGCGGCGGCGTTGCGGACGGCGAGCAGGCTGAGAAGACCGGTGGTGGTCTTCTCCGGGTCGGGCATCTGCACCACGGGCAGCTTGTTCTGGACGGCACCCTGGATCAGCCCGGCCCAGCTCGTCCTGCCGCCGGGGGCGTACACGCTCTTGATCGCCTCGGGGCCGGCGAGCACGACGGGGGAGTAGCCGAGCGGGTCGCCGGAGACGGTGTAGTCGCCGCCCTTCGCCGCGGCGACCTTGAGCCAGAGGCTGCTGGACGGGATCCAGACGTCCGGGCGATCGCCGGCGGCCGCGGTCACGCCGGGTTCCTCGGCGTCGACCGCGACGGTGGCGCAGCGCTGCCCGGACGGGGTGAGGGTGGCCGCCGCCTCCCGGATCACCGGGGCGATCTCCGGTGCGGCGGCGACGTGCAGTTCCGGGTCGGGGCAGGGCGACGCGCTCGGCGAGGGCGCCGTGGTGACCGGTGTGGCGGGTGCCGCGGACGAGTCCCCGGTGCCGTTGCGCATCAGCCGCCAGGCGATGCCGCCGGCCGCCACCAGGACGAGCACGACGAGGGCCCCGGCCAGCAGGGTCCTGGTCCGGGACGGGGGCACCTCCGGGTACTCCCCGTCCGGTGGGACGGGGTCGGAGTAGGAGAGGTCGGGCATGCCACCTACCTCACGTAGAGGTCGACACCGATGGGTGCGGATAGTAGTCCGGGATCGGGACGCCGCAATTCCTCGACGACGGTTCCCGGCAGATCTGGCACGTTCACGACATCAGCCGGGGAGCCGCCGCGGCGATCACTATCAGCTCGCCGTCGCTGCCGAGTCCGACCGGTTCCCGGCCCCAGCCGCCGTACACCGTGTCCACCCGGAAGCCCGCCGCGCGCAGCGATTCCCGCAGTTCGGCTTCGGTGCGGAAGCGCAGCCGGATCGGGTCGGCGAGCCGCCGCCCGTCGGCGAAGAGATAGTGATTGGTGATCGCGACCAGCCCGGAGCGCTCGTCGGTCCCGGTCACCTCGGTCCACGCGGTCACCGTCGTGCCGTCCGGGAGCACGACGGCGCGGGTGTTGCCGGAATGCCAGTCCTCCCACGCCCGGCCGGCCGGGTCCCGGCCGTGGAAGACCAGCCGCCCCTCGGTGACCAGGGCCCGCCGCAGCGCGCGCAGCACCGCCTCCCAGTGGTCGTCTCCGGCGAACCGCTGGACCACGTAGCCGGTCAGGAACGCCGTGTCGTAGGTGCGCGCCGGCAGGTCGGCGGTGTCGGGGTCGGCGCGGATCCAGTGCACCAGGTCGGCGTCCTCCTGGGCGCGGGCGGCCTCCAGCGCGGGGCCGGACGGGTCGACGGCCGTGACCTCGTGACCGGCCCGGGCCATCGCGACGGCCAGCCGGCCGGTGCCACAGCCCATGTCGAGGACCCGGGGCGCGGACTTCTCGGCGAGCACCGCCATGAAGAAGTCGTCCTCCCAGCCCCAGGGACACTCGGCGTCGTAGACCTGTACCAGCCGGGGGTCCCGGAGCTCGCCATGCCACACCCCTGGGACTCTAAACGCACTGTAGACAGTTGACTACCCGAAGTGGACCGTGATGCCCGCCGATGCTCTACAGCGCCCGTACGCCGAACGGAAGCCGGCCGGAGGCGATGTGCTCGACCACCACCTCGCGGAGTGCGGCCGCGGCGTGCGGCAGGACCGCGACCCGGCGCTGGGCCAGGGCGATCGTCCGGCGCATGCCGGGCGGCGCCAGTGGCGTCGCGCGCAGCAGGGGACGGTTGGCCAGGACCATGCTCGGCACCACGGCGACGCCCAGCCCGGCCTCGACGAAGGCGAGCACCGCGTCCATCTCGCCGCCCTCGACCGCGAACTTCGGGGTGAAGCCGGCCCGTTCGCAGGCCTGCAGGGTGGCGTCGCGGATGTCGTAGCCCTCGCGGAACATCACCATCGGCGTGTGGCGCAGCTCCGCCAGGTCGAGTTGCCGGGCCACCGTCGGCGGAGGCTCGGCGGCGACGGATGCCACCACCAGGCTCTCCCGTACGAGCTCCGTGGTGCTCAACGCGGGATCCACGCCCTGCTCGGGTGCGACGATCAGCGCCAGGTCCAGGGTGTGCGCCAGCAGCCCGGCGATCAGGTCGGGCGAGCTGCCCTCGGAGACGTGCAGCCGGATGTCCGGATGGTCGGTGCGATATGTCCGCAGCACCGCCGGGACCAGGGAGGAGCAGAGGCTGGGCGTGGCGCCGAGGCGGACCTCGCCGCGCCGGAGACCGACGATGTCCTGGACGGCGTCACGGGCCGTGTCGGCGTCGGTGACGATGCGTTGCGCGAGGGGCAGGAGGGTCTGGCCCGCGACGGTGAGGTTGACCGCGCCGCGCACGCGCTCGAAGAGTGGGGCGCCGAGTGAGGCTTCCAGAGTGTGAATCTGCTTACTCAACGTAGGTTGCGACACGCCCAGTTCATCCGCTGCTTGGGTGAAATGTCGGGTCTCCACCACGGCCAGGAAGTACCGTAGTTGTTGAAGCTGCACACTAATAGCCTATCGCTATGACTACCTCCCCCTTCATGCATTAGACGAATGGATCGGGACTTTCTACCGTCCAGGTTGTGGCGGTAGACACTCCTATTCCCAAGACCAAGAACGCGGCGGGGGCGCCGGCAACGCCCACCCCGCGCACGGTGGTCCGGCCCTCGTCGATCATCTTGAAGATCACCATGGCGGTCAGCGGCATCCTGCTGGTGCTCTTCCTCTACGTACACATGATCGGCAACCTCAAGATCTTCTTGGGCGCGGTCGACTTCGATCACTACGCACACTGGCTGCGGTCGCTCGGCACGCCGCTGCTGCCGGACATGTGGTACCTGTGGATCCAGCGGACGGTCCTGACCGTCGCCGTGATCGCGCACATCTACACCGCGGCGGTGCTGACCCTGCGGGCCAAGCGGGCCCGCCCGGTCAAGTACGCGCACCGGCCCAAGGTCCAGGGCAGCTACGCCGCCCGGACCATGCGCTGGGGCGGCGTGATCGTGCTGCTCTTCATCGTCTTCCACATCCTCGACCTGACCACCGGCACGGTGAACCCGAACGGGGACCACGAGCACCCGTACGCCAACGTGGTCGCGGACTTCGCGCCCGAGCGCTGGTACGTGACGCTCTTCTACGCCCTGGCGATCGTGGCGGTCGGTTTCCACCTGTGGCACGGGATCTTCAGCGCGGCCCGGACGCTGGGCCAGCAGACCGAGAAGGGCCAGCGGCGCGCCAAGACGATCGCCGCCGTGCTCGCCGCGGTCCTGGTGGTGGGGTACCTCTCGGTGCCGTTCGCGGTGATGACCGGATTGGTGGACTGACATGACCGACACGGAATTCTGGGCCGAGGGCGAACCGGTCGTCGACAAGGCCGCGCCGGACGGGCCGATCGAGACCCGCTGGGAGCGCCGCAAGTTCTCCGCGAAGCTGGTCAACCCGGCGAACCGCCGGAAGCTGACGATCATCGTGGTCGGCACCGGTCTGGCCGGTGGCTCCGCGGCGGCGACGCTGGCCGAGCAGGGCTACCACGTCAAGTCGTACTGCTACCAGGACAGCCCGCGCCGCGCGCACTCGATCGCCGCGCAGGGTGGCATCAACGCCGCGAAGAACTACCGGAACGACGGCGACTCCGTCTACCGGCTCTTCTACGACACGGTCAAGGGCGGCGACTTCCGCGCCCGCGAGTCCAACGTGTACCGCCTGGCCCAGGAGTCGGTGAACATCATCGACCAGGCCGTGGCGCAGGGCGTCCCGTTCGCCCGCGAGTACGGCGGCCTGCTGGACAACCGCTCGTTCGGCGGCACCCAGGTGTCGCGGACGTTCTACGCCCGGGGCCAGACGGGTCAGCAGCTGCTGATCGGCGCGTACCAGGCCCTGGAGCGGCAGATCGGCCTCGGCAACGTCGAGATGAACACCCGGCACGAGATGCTCGAGCTGATCATCGTGGAGGGCAAGGCCCGGGGCATCGTGGTCCGGGACATGGTCACCGGCGAGATCACCACCGAGCTCGCGGACGCCGTGGTGCTCGCCTCCGGCGGGTACGGCAACGTCTTCTTCCTCTCCACCAACGCCAAGGGCTGCAACGTCACGGCATCGTGGCGGGCGCACCGCAAGGGCGCGTACTTCGCGAACCCCTGCTACACGCAGATCCACCCGACCTGCATCCCGGAGTCCGGCTCGCACCAGTCGAAGCTGACCCTGATGTCCGAGTCGCTGCGCAACGACGGCCGGGTCTGGGTGCCGAAGGCGCAGAAGGACACGCGTAAGGCCGCGGACATCCCGGAGGACGAGCGCGACTACTACCTGGAGCGCATCTACCCGTCGTTCGGCAACCTGGTGCCGCGTGACATCGCGTCGCGGGCCGCCAAGAACGTCTGCGACGAGGGTCGTGGCGTCGGCCCCGGCGGTCTCGGCGTCTACCTGGACTTCGCGGACGCCATCAAGCGCCTGGGCCAGAAGGCGGTCGAGGCCAAGTACGGCAACCTCTTCGAGATGTACCAGCGGATCACCGGCGACGACCCGTACGAGACGCCGATGCGCATCTACCCCGCGGTGCACTACACGATGGGCGGCCTCTGGGTCGACTACGACCTGCAGTCGACCATCCCCGGCATGTTCGTGGTCGGCGAGGCGAACTTCTCCGACCACGGTGCCAACCGGCTCGGCGCGTCCGCGCTGATGCAGGGCCTGGCGGACGGCTACTTCGTGCTGCCGAACACGATCAACAACTACCTCGCGTCCGGGCCCTTCCCGAAGGTGAGCCAGGACGACGCGGCCGTCGTCGCGGCCCGCAAGGAGGTCGAGGACCGGATCTCGACGTTCCTCTCGATCGACGGCGACCGGACCGTGGACTCCTTCCACCGCGAACTCGGCCACATCATGTGGGAGTACTGCGGGATGGAGCGTACGGAAGAGGGCCTGACCAAGGCGATCGGCCTGATCCGGGCGCTCAAGGAGGAGTTCTGGACCCGGGTCAAGGTGCCCGGTAAGGGCGAGGAGCTCAACCAGAACCTGGAGAAGGCCGGCCGGGTCGCCGACTTCATCGAGCTCGGCGAGCTGATGTGCATCGACGCCCTGCACCGGCGGGAGTCCTGCGGCGGTCACTTCCGGGCCGAGTCGCAGACCCCGGACGGCGAGGCGCTGCGCCACGACGACGAGTTCGGCTACGCCGCGGCGTGGGAGTACTTCGGCGCCGACGGCAAGCCCACCCTGCACAAGGAAGAGCTCGTTTTCGAGTACGTCCACCCGAGCACGCGGAGCTACAAGTAATGGACATTCAGGTACGGGTGTGGCGTCAGGCCGACTCCGGCGACCGGGGCCGGATGGTCTCGTACGACGTCAAGGACATCTCGCCGGACGCGTCGTTCCTCGAGATGATCGACGTCCTGAACGAGAAGCTGATCCTCGACGGCGACGACCCGATCGCGTTCGACCACGACTGCCGTGAGGGCATCTGCGGCATGTGCAGCATGGTGATCAACGGGGTGGCGCACGGCCCGGAGAAGGCCACCACCACCTGCCAGCTCCACATGCGGCACTTCAAGGACGGCGACGTGATCGACGTCGAGCCGTGGCGCGCCGCCGCCTTCCCGGTCATCAAGGACCTGGTCGTCGACCGCTCCGCCTTCGACAAGATCATCCAGGCGGGCGGCTACATCAGCGCCCCGACCGGCACCGCGCCGGACGCCCACGCCGCCCCGGTTCCGAAGAAGGACGCGGACGCCGCGTTCGAGGCGGCCACCTGCATCGGCTGCGGCGCGTGCGTGGCGGCCTGCCCGAACGGCTCCTCGATGCTGTTCACCGCCGCGAAGATCACCCACCTCGGCCTGATGCCGCAGGGCCAGCCCGAGCGCGACAGCCGGGTGATCGACATGCTCCAGGCGCAGGACGACGCCGGCTTCGGCGGCTGCACCAACATGGGCGAGTGCTCCCAGGTCTGCCCGAAGGGCATCCCGCTGAGCCTGATCGGCCGCCTGAACAGCGACTACCGCAAGGCGATCAGCAAGAGCTGAGGCTCCGGACGGCGGGTGCACAGCGTGGTGTCCCGCCGCCCGGCTCTCCGCTCTCGGCAATCTCCAGGCGTCCGGCCCAACGGCGTGCCGGGCGCCCGGTCCCCGAACCCGCGACCCACGGTCGCGGGTTCTCTGCCGTCCGGATCGTGCCCGTGAAGCCCGCCCGAAGTCGGCTGGCGTGCAGGGTGTCTCGGGCCGGCCGGCTGGCGATCCGGGGTGTCTCAGGCCGGTCGGGGGGGGGGCCGGGGGGGGGGAGGGCCGCCCGGAAGACCCCCAAGCCCCCCCCCGCCCGGGGAGCGGGGCCCCCCAGGGAGGCCAAACACCCCCCCCCACCCCCCC